>JAGHTW010000196.1 GCA_018065145.1 Candidatus Prevotella equi | reverse complement strand
TCCAGTCTGGCATTGAGTTCAACAATATCAACCTTCTCCCTTGTGTCCTCTTGCTCAACGTATGATGAGACAGAAAGGTTGTAATCACCCTCGGCTATGGTGTCGTTGCCAACCAGCTTACACTGGTACTGAACATCCTGACGATCAGCAAAGAGCTGTACTATGCGACTGATGTTCTCTGGGGTGAGTTTGTTGTTATTGGTAATCTTCACACACTCCTTGCTGGCATCTATGAATAGGGTTGAGTTGTCCTTCTTGGCCTTCTTCAACACCATGATGCAAGTGGCTATGGATGTTCCAAAGAAGAGGTTGTCTGGCAGTTGGATGATACAATCAACATAGTTGTTGTCAATGAGATACTGCCTTATCTTCTTTTCTGCACCACCTCTATACATCACACCAGGGAAGCAGACTATTGAGGCTGTGCCATTGGTAGCAAGCCAAGCCAGTGAGTGCATGATGAAAGCAAGGTCAGCCTTACTCTTGGGAGCAAGCACACCAGCAGGTGCATATCTTGGGTCATTTATCAGAGTAATGTCATCATCACCCTTCCACTTGATAGAGTATGGTGGGTTGCTGACAATGACTTCAAATGGCTCATCATCCCAGTGCATAGGACTGAGCAGTGTGTCCTCACATGCTATGTCAAACTTATCATAGTCTATGTCATGGAGGAACATGTTAATTCTGCAAAGGTTGTAGGTAGTGAGGTTGATTTCCTGACCATAGAAGCCTTGCCTTACATTCTCCTTACCCAGTATCTTTGCAGCCTTCAACAGCAGTGAGCCGGAGCCACAAGCAGGGTCATAGACCTTATTGACTTCTGTCTTACCAAGGGTAGCCAACTTGGTGAGCAGTTCAGAGACCTCTTGTGGAGTATAGAACTCACCACCACTCTTACCTGCATTGCTGGCATACATAGCCATCAGATATTCGTATGCATCACCAAAGGCATCTATGGTGTTGTCTTGGTAATCACCAAGTGACATCTGCTCAATACCCCTAAGGAGTTTCACCAGTTTCTCATTTCTCTTGACAACAGTAGCACCCAGTTTGTTGGAGTTTACATCAAGGTCAGCAAACAATCCCTTGAAGTCATCCTCACTCTCTGTTCCCTTGGCAGAGGCTTCAATGGCAGTAAATATGTGTTCAAGGGTTTCGTTGAGGTTATCATCCTTATCACATACCTTGCAGATATTGCAGAAGAGTTGGCTTGGCAGAATGAAGAATCCCTTCACACTGACCATCTCTTCCCTTGCATCCTCTGCTATGTCATCAGCAAGGTCAGCATAGTTGAAGTCCTCATTACCACTTTCCCATTCACCCTTGTTGATGTAGTTGGTGATGTTCTCACTGATGTATCTGTAAAACAGCATACCAAGGATATAGGACTTGAAGTCCCAACCATCAACAGAACCTCTCATTTCATCTGCTATTGCCCAGATTGTTCTATGGAGTTCTGTCCTTTCCTGTTCTTTCTTATTATCTGCCATTGGAGTATTGTATCTATATAGATGCAAAGTTACGCAAAAAAAATGTACCTTGCAAGAGCAAAGTACATTTTTTTTATTGAAATATTTTATCTTGTTTTTTTACTCCCACTCGATGGTTGCTGGTGGTTTTGAAGAGATGTCGTAGCAAACGCGGTTGACTCCCTTTACCTTGTTGATGATGTCGTTGCTGACCTTTGCCATGAAGTCGTATGGGAGGTGTGCCCAGTCTGCTGTCATAGCATCGGATGATGTTACGGCGCGCAGTGCGACAGGGTTCTCGAAGGTGCGTTCGTCGCCCATGACGCCAACGGAACGTACGTCGGAAAGGAGTATAGCGCCAGCCTGCCATATCTGGTCGTAAAGGCTAACCTCTATCTCTCCGTCCTTCATGTCGGCAGGAACGCCGGCAGCGAGAACACGACGTGCCTCTTCTCCTGATAGCTTTGTCTTGTATTCACGCAGACCACGGATGTAGATGTCGTCAGCATCCTGCAGGATACGTACCTTCTCTGGTGTTATGTCACCGAGGATACGCACAGCGAGACCAGGGCCAGGGAACGGATGGCGTGTGATGAGATGCTCTGGCATGCCCATAGAACGACCAACGCGACGTACCTCATCCTTGAAGAGCCACTTAAGAGGTTCGCAAAGCTTCAGTCCCATCTTCTCTGGCAGTCCGCCAACGTTATGGTGAGACTTGATGACCTTACCGGTGATGTTAAGAGACTCGATGCGGTCAGGATAGATAGTGCCCTGTGCAAGCCACTTCGCACCTTCAATCTTCATTGCCTCAGCGTCAAAGACCTCGATAAAGTCACGACCTATAATCTTACGCTTCTTCTCTGGTTCGCGAACACCAGCGAGATCAGCATAGAACTTCTCGGAAGCGTCAACGCCGATAACGTTAAGTCCGAGACATTCGTAGTCCTTCATCACGTCGGTGAACTCGTTCTTGCGGAGCAATCCGTTGTTGACGAAGATACAGGTGAGGTTCTTTCCGATAGCCTTGTTCAGGAGAACGGCAGCAACAGAAGAGTCAACACCGCCAGAAAGGCCGAGTATAACCTTGTCGTTACCGAGTTCTGCCTTCAGCTCTGCTACTGTTGTCTCGACGAAAGAGGCAGCAGACCAGTCCTGATTACCGCCGCAGATGTCAACGACGAAGTTCTTCAGCAGTTGTGTTCCCTGCAGAGAGTGGAACACCTCTGGGTGGAACTGCACTGCCCATACGCCCTTAGCAGAAGGAACGCCAGCCACCTGTGTTCCTGCTGGGATGTAGTATGCCGCATTGTCAACGGTCTCTGTTGATGCTATCACCTCTGCACCGTTAGGAAGCTTGGTGATGGTATCGCCATGAGACATCCACACCTGTGAATTGTCGATGAAATCCTTGAAGAGAGGATTCTCTTTGTTGATGGTGGTGAGGTTCTGACGGCCGTATTCGCGTGAGCCGGCAGGCTCAACGTTACCGCCGTTGCTGTATGAGATAAACTGTGCTCCGTAACAGATGCCGAGAACAGGCAGACGACCGACGAAGCGTGACAGGTCAACCTTGAACGCTTCTGGGTCATATACAGAGTACGGGCTTCCCGATAAGATGACACCGATAACATCGCTGTCGTCTTCTGGGTACTTGTTGTACGGCATGATTTCACAGAATGTGTCGAGCTCACGCACTCTTCGTCCGATGAGCTGTGTGGTCTGTGAACCAAAGTCCAGAATAATGATTTTTTGCATATTTATTGTTTGTTTATGAATTGTTCTGCTTGTGATAGAGTATCGAGTTTTCCTACGTCCATGAGGTTCAGTCCTGGCTGGACATATCCCTTGATAACGTGCGTGGCGCATTGCTCGAGATAGAAGTCAATGATGGAGAATCTCTCCGGCCATGAGTCCATCTCCGGCAATAGCGAGGTGCTCATCTGGTGTATTCCTGCAAAGGCAAGCAACTGATACATCTCTGGCACGGTGCTGTTGTTGTTCAGTAGCGGTGCGTAAGGTATTTCCGTTGCCACGTATTCTGGGTTGAACGCCTGGTGAACGGCAGGGTAGGGGCTTTTCACCTCACCCGTCTTGATGTTTGTCCATCCCACGAGTCTCATGTCTTTGTCGAAGATGAGGTATCGCTGTGTGTCACGTTCCGATACGAGTAGTGTTGCCTCTGCCTCCGCACCCTGTTGCCAGAAGTCCTTGAGGTTTACGTTTGACAGTATGTCGCAGTTGTGAATGAGAAAGCGGTCCGCGTCTTTCAGCAGCGGTGCTGCATGTTTTATGCCGCCGCCCGTCTCAAGAAGTTCCTTCCTCTCGTCGGAACAATGTACCGATACATCCATTCCTTGCGTGAGTTCAGGCAACCGTTCCTCTATCATATCCGCAAAGTGATGGACGTTTATGACAATGTCGTTGAAGCCATTGTCGTACAGTTTCTCCATCACGTGCCTCAATAACGGTTTCTCAGCTACCGGCACCAGTGCCTTTGGCATCTCGTCTGTCAGCGGTTTCAGGCGTGTTCCCTTTCCCGCTGCAAAGATCATAGCCTTCATTTACTCTTCCGTTGCGTTAGGAATGATGAGCTTGTAGCCTTTACCGTGGATATTGATGATTTCTATCTGTTCGTCATCACGCAGGTGCTTACGCAGCTTGGTGATGTAAACGTCCATAGAGCGAGCGTTGAAATAGTTGTCGTCAATCCATATCGTCTTCAGGGCGAAGTCACGCTGTAGTATCTCGTTGGAGTGAGAGCAGAGCAGTGATAGCAGTTCGTTCTCCTTTGTGGTGAGCTTAGTCTGCTTATCGTCAATGACGAGCAGCTGCTTCTGTGTGTCAAAGAGGAACTTACCGATCTGATACTGAGTGCTTTCCTTTGACTTCTTGCCGTGAACGCGGCGCAGGATTGCCTCAATACGGAATACGAGCTCTTCCATTGAGAAAGGCTTTGTGATGTAATCGTCGGCACCTATCTTGAAACCCTCAAGGATATCTTCCTTCATCTGTCGTGCAGTGAGGAATATGATAGGTATCTCTGCATTAGCCTGACGTATCTCTGTAGCGAGTTGGAATCCGTCTTTCTTAGGCATCATGACGTCAAGTACGCAGATGTCGTAAGGTGCTTTAAGGAAAGCGCGGTATCCTGCTTCACCGTCAGGGCACAGGTCTGTAGCGTAACCCTTTGCCTGGAGGTACTCTCTGAGGAGCATTCCAAGGTTCTCGTCGTCTTCACAAAGAAGGATTTTAAGATTCTCTTCCATAGTTTGTAAAAGTGTTAAGTTTGTATTACGTTTTCTTTAGTTTTCAATTATCGCGTCGATGGTGATGGTGAAGGTGGTGCCGCGGCCGTATTCCGAATCGACATGTATAGAACCCTTGTGCAGGTCTATCACCTTCTTCACGTATGCCAGTCCCAGTCCGAAGCCCTTCACATCGTGTCTGTTACCCGTGTGTACACGGTAGAAACGCTCAAAGATCTTCTTCAGGTTCTCTTTCTTTATTCCTACGCCCGTATCGCGTATGGATATCGCCACCTTGCCGTTCTCTGGGTTCCACGTGCGCAGGTATATATTAAGAGGTATATCCTGCTTGCGGTACTTCACAGCGTTGTCTATCAGGTTGAATATCACATTGCTGAAATGCATCTCATCCACCGCAACCGCTGAGTCGATAGCCTCTATCTCTGTGTATATCTTTCCGCCAGTATGCTCCACGCGCAGCGAGAAAGAGTTCGCTATGCCCTCAACAAGCTCGTTGATGTCCAGTTCTTTTATCGTGAAGATAGCCTTCTTACGGTCAAACATAGACATCTGCAGCACCTTCTCTACGAGGAATCGCAGTCGTTTGCTCTCGTCATTGATTACTCCTCCCAGGTGCATTATCATCTGTTCCGACTTCTTCACGCTCTGGTCGTTGAGCATCTGCGATGCCAGTGAGATGCTTGAGATAGGTGTTTTCAGCTCGTGCGTCATATTATTCACGAAGTCGTTGCGCATCTCCGAGAAGCGTTTCTGACGGAAGACGATGATGATGGTGAGTATGAACGTCACCAACAGCACTATGGTGAATATCAGAGCCGGAATCATAAAGTGCACGCTGGAGAAGATATAGTCATCGATGTCCGGGAAGTGCACAAGGAGAGTGCCCGACTTTGTTGATGGGTCGTTCTTGAAAATCGCCTGCGAATACAGGATGTCACTGCCCTCTTCGCTGTATTCCGGACACCTATACACCTCGTTGCCGTCGTTTGTCTGCACCTTAAAGTGATAAGGCAGGTCAATGCCGTTGTTGAGGAGCTCAGCGCGAATGTCCTGATCGAGTTGCTTGAAGTTGATGCGTTCCTTCAGTGGCTTATCGCTGGCGGTGTAAAGGATGCTGTACACCACCTCGTCGAGCAAGGATCTTTGATATACGTAACGGTTACGGACAATCTCCTGCATTGACTTCTGCGCCTCAGAGATGGCGTTCTTGTCAGACTTCACCATTAGTCCTTGTTGCACCTTTGCTGGTGAGAGAGAGATGGTGCGCAGTTCGAAAGAGGAGTATATCGTGCCGTCGTCGCCCGTCACCGAGTACTGATGTGAGCGCTGTATAGGTCCGCCGAAGGCATTGCTGGTTGTCGTTGTCGTCTCTTCTAATAATGTCTTGCGTTCCGTATCATTAATATCCTTCTCCAGGAAGCGCAGCGTCTCGTTCAGTTCCAGGTTATGCGACGCCTGATATAGTGCACGTGTGACAGACTCATCAAACTGCTCCTTCTTCATCTTCGCCATCTCTTCGATGTACGAAATCTGAATCGTCAGCAGTCCGAGGAATGATATTCCCATCACTATTGCTATGGTCCAAATCGTTGATTTTTTCATTGTGCCCTAATTGAACTTCGGTGCAAAGATAGTGATTAATATGCCGCCGCAGAAATAAATTGACGAAAAAAATAACCGTTTTAACATTATTTTATCAAAACAATATAGTTATAATTCAAAATACGTAATTAGCAATAAAAGTATAACATAATATTTGTGCTTTGAACGCGATATTTTAACCATTTGATTCTTTGAATGTGAAAAAATGTTTCGATTGTTAAAATTGAGTGTTTGAAAAAGTTCGTCTGGAAATTCATTCTAGGAGCGAGGTGCTAAAATTTGACAATAAAAAAGTCATCAAAAAGCGATTGAAATGCCGTTTTTTGATGACTTTTCTGTAATCGTGGCACAATTACATTGTGAAAGTTATGCGATTACTAAGTAATTGTTGCATGATTGCAGGGTAAAAGTGATGCTTTTACAACGCAAAAGTGGCACTTTTACAGCGTGAAAATTTGGTGCTTTTTGTATTGTCTTGATAATCAGAGGATTGCTAATGGCTCATTTTTCGCGTGTACGAAAACGGATGGCGGGAGAAAAATTCCACGCGAATTTTCGTGTTAAAATATTTTGGCGAATTGTAAAGAAATGTTACAAAATGAAGGGTTGAACGGTGGCATGGAAAAATAAATTTGGTGGTGTGGGGAAATTTTAGTACCTTTGCAACACTTTAATTAATAATGTGTGGTATAATGACAGAAAATAAAGGCGTACTCTTAGGCCTTACCCTCGATGAGCTTAAAGAACTGTGCGTCAGCCTTGGCATGCCGAAGTTCACCGGTGCGCAGATAGCCAAATGGCTGTATGACGTCAAGGTGCGCAGCATTGATGAGATGACCAACATTTCCAAGAAGAACAGGGAACTGTTGTCGGAGAGGTATGTTGTCGGAGCAATGGATCCTATCGATGCGCAGCACTCGAAAGACGGAACGGTGAAGTACCTCTTCCCTGTGGCGTCGGGTAAATGCGTTGAGACGGTGTATATCCCTGACAAGGAGCGTGCAACGCTGTGCGTGTCATGTCAGGTGGGCTGTAAGATGAACTGCCTCTTCTGTCAGACGGGCAAGCAAGGATTTGAGGGTTCGCTGACGGTGGCGGACATACTGAATCAGATATATTCCGTGCCAGAGCGTGACAACCTCACGAATATCGTCTTCATGGGTCAGGGCGAACCGATGGATAACCTCGACAATATACTGTGCGCCACGGAGGTGCTGACAGCAGAATGGGGTTACGCCTGGAGTCCACGACGCATCACTGTGAGCAGCGTTGGCATAAGAGAGAAGCTGCAGCGATTCCTTGAGGAGAGTGAGTGCCACGTGGCAATATCCATGCATTCGCCTATCCCCGAGCAGCGTCAGCGTCTGATGCCGGCAGAAAAGGGTATGTCGATAACGGAGGTCGTGGAACTGCTGAGGCATTATGACTTCAGTCATCAGCGCCGACTGTCGTTTGAGTATATCGTATTCGACGGCCTTAACGACACGATGACGCACGCAAGAGAGATAATACGTCTGCTGAACGGACTGGACTGCCGCATGAATCTCATCCGCTTCCATCAGATTCCTGACGTGGATCTGAAGACGACGAACGAGAAGAAGATGGAGTCGCTGAGAGATTATCTCACCAGTCATGGCGTCTTCACGACCATAAGGGCATCAAGAGGACAGGATATCTTCGCTGCCTGCGGCCTGCTCTCAACAGCGCACAAGCTTGTGAGTGAAGAGTGAAGAGTGAAGAATGAAGAGTGAAGAGTGAAGAGTGAAGAATGTATAACCGCTGCGATAAAGATAGCAAAAGACGAATGAACAAGATACCAAAGATAGCCCTTGTGGGCAATGCACCTAAGGAAAAGCATCAGATGCTTAATGCTATTCTGCAGGATGATAACCTCGCAGACATCTGTTCCGTAGAGCTTTACGGCGCTGACGGACAGCCAGAACAGGAGGCTCTTGCCGATGCAATA
>JAGHTW010000043.1 GCA_018065145.1 Candidatus Prevotella equi | reverse complement strand
GATAGCATCACCGCTGTGCCGTGTGGTATAACGGTACCGCCGTAGAAGATGTGTTCTATGATGATTTTGCCATCTTTGATGTTTAGGGTGTATGCTGTGAGATCATTTGGCAGACGTACGTCGTTCTCTCCATAATACAGCGTCGCATTGCCGTAATCACCGAAGTCCAAGGTCGTGACGTCTAACTTTTTGTAGAGGTAGGCAAGGTTGAAGTTTGTAGTTGAACCTCCGATGCAGAAATATCCATTGTCTTGATCATTTGTTGGTTGATAATTGTCAATGACAATAAAATTTGAGGAACTATTGTTATGTATTTTCCAAGGTTCTCTGTTGGTACTTATATTCTTGAAAAGTGATTTTGTCGTTTTTGTATCGACAAGATTTAATTCTTTAGTATTTTGCTCATTTAAATATTTCCCATTAATGTCATTGAGATAGTATGTCTTCTTCTCTTCTGTTGGAGAGGTTGCACCTGTAATGACATACTCATACGCCTGTTCTTCTCCGGCAACGGTTGTGTTGACGGGGTTGACGCTGATGTAGTCCGGCATGTCGCTGGTGTATGGCATGTGGGTGTTGTAGTAACCGAACATGTTGGTATGCGTTGTTGATGCCGTGGTCATTACCTTTATCTCGTCCTGGTCGTCCTTGGTGGAGTGGGAGGCGATGATGACGATGGTGCCGTTGGTTATCTCGTCAAGACTGGTTATCTTCTGATAACGTCCTCCTTTGGTGGTTAGGGTGACGTCCTGCGCCATGGCATATATGGCAATGGCGAGGATCAAGGACAAGATGATGCTTATTCTTTTGTACATATTTGTTATAGTGTTGTGGTCTTATTGAGAAGGTATTGGTCGAGGATGGTCATTGCTGCCATTGCTTCTACAATAGGAACGGCGCGTGGCAAGACGCATGGGTCATGACGGCCTTTTGCCTTGAGGATTGTTGCATTGCCTTCCTGGTCTATGGTCTCTTGTTCGCGGAGTTGGGTGGCAACGGGTTTGAAGGCTACACGGAAGTAGATGTCTTCGCCATTGCTTATGCCGCCTTGTATGCCGCCGCTGTGGTTTGTCTTCATTCTGACGGACTGGAGGGTGCCGTCGGCGTTTTTCTTGACGCTGTCTATGTCGAACATGTCGTTCTGCTCTGAGCCGCGCATGGCAAGTCCGTTGAAGCCTTCGCCGTATTCGAAGCCTTTGACGGCATTGATGGAGAGCATGGCGCTGCCGAGGAACTGGTGGAGCTTACCGAACTCTGGTGTGCCGAGTCCTACGGGGCATCCTTTGATGACGCATGTTATTGTTCCGCCAATGGTGTCGCCGTCTGCCTTTACGTTTTTGATGAGGTCTTCCATCTGCTGTGCTTTTTCTGCATCGGGACAGCGAACGGCGTTGGTCTCTGTCTGGGAGAGGTCATAACGACGGTAGTCGAGGTCCAGGGCGATGTCACCGACTTGTGAGGTGTATGCCTGTATTGTGATGCCGAGCTGACGCAGGGCGAGCTTTGCGATGGCTCCGGCTACGCAGCGTCCGATGGTGATGCGGGCAGAGGAACGACCGCCGCCACGATGGTCGCGGTTGCCGTATTTCATGCTGTAGGTGTAGTCGGCGTGGGATGGACGGAAGAGACAGCGCATGTTCTCGTAGTCCTGGGAGTGCTGGTTGGTGTTGCGAACGAGGAAGCCGATAGGGCAGCCTGTGGTGCGACCTTCGAAGACTCCGCTGAGGAGTTCTACCTGGTCTGCCTCGTTACGGCCTGTGGTGATGGCGCTCTGTCCAGGACGGCGACGTGCCATCTCGCCCTGGATGAAGTCCATGTCGATGGCGATGCCTGCTGGCACACCGTCGATGACGCCGCCAACACCGGCACCGTGACTTTCACCGAATGTGGTGACTGTGAATATTTTTCCGAATGTGTTCATTGTTCAAATGGAAAATGGAAAATGGAAAATGGAAAATTGGCAAATTGAAAATTGAAAATGGAAAATTATGCGTTGCAGCCACCTTCGCAACCGCCTTCGCAGCCGCCTTCGCAACCGCCGCCGCAGCCGCCGTTGCATCCTCCGCCACAACCGCCGCAGCCGCCACCGGAGAGGCTGTTGATGAGCTGCTGTATCTCTTCGTTGCTTGCCTCACGGCAGGTGAGGACGGTGCCGACGAAGTTGAGCTCCTTGCCTGCGAGTGGGTGGTTGAGGTCTATGCGTACTGTGGTGTCGCCGATGGCGAGGACGTGGCCCATGAAGCGGTTGCCGTCAGCGTTCTGCAATGGTACGATGGCGTCAACGTAGATGTGTTTGTCGTCAAATTGTCCGTCGATGGTGAAGACGTCCTTAGGGAGTTCTATGACGCGCTCTTCGTAGTGGTCGCCGTAGGCTTCGTCCTTGGAGAGGGTGAAGTCGAAGGTGTCGCCTTCGCTGAGTCCTTCTATGTTTTTCTCGAATCCTGGTATGGTTGTTCCGAAGCCTGAAACAAAGATGAATGGATCGCTTGCTGGTGCTTCTTCTGCAAGTGTCTTGACTCCGTCAACGATGGTGTATAGCTTGTAGGCTATTGAAAGATAGTTGTTCATATATTTTTATTTTTTGTTTTTGTCGTTTGTGCGGGAATAGTAGTAGTACCAGTATGTCCCGAAATAGTTGTCGCGGAGCGCTGTGTGACGCAGTGTGGCGTCGCGCTGTTTCCGCATTACGGCGAGGCAGTCGGCGTAGTCTGCGCAGAGTGCTGCATAGGCTCCTTTGACGCTGTCTGCTTCTTCATGGAGGTTTCCCCGCTGTTTGTCGTAGATGAGCAGTGCCTCGCGGTAGTGCTGTGGCAGGCTGTCGTTGATGGCGTAGTAGCGTGGCAGCGTGGCGGCGAAATCGCTGAGGTTCCTATCGAGGAGGTATGCGCAGAGGAGGTAGTCTCTTGCTGCTGGGCGTGCTGTTCCTCGGCGTAGCTCCCTGCGAAGGATGACGGTGGGGTGCTCGGTGATGTCACGCGGCACGAATCCGATGGTCTGCCATAGTCGATAACCGCTGCAGAGAAGGAAGTCTGCGGAGTGATCGTGCTGTGGGAAGAGGGAACGTGAGTCGCCGGTGATGTCGTATCGGAATAGCTGCTCTCCAAGTAGTCCTTTGTTGGCGAGGGCTATGGCGCGCAGCATGGTGAGGGAACTGTCGTTGTCGTACTGTGGGAATCCTTCAGCTAATGCTGCGTCCCACTGACGTTGCTTTATGTTGTGCTCGGTGTTTAGTCGTGTGTGAAGCGTCCTGTCGCCGTTGCCCATAAGGAGGGTGAGGGACATGAGGACGATGAGGATTGTTATGTTGGTGTGCCAGGGCTGTGACAGGAAGTTGGTGGCGCGCAGTGGCACAAGGAATGGCTTGTAGAAATGGGCAAAGCGCAATAGTCCTATGTAAAGGATGATGAGTAATGGTGTGGCTATGAGCCATGCAAGGGATGGCACTACATTGCCAGCTTCTACGTGTACCGCTGTAAGAATGCCCAGCGATAGGAAGGCTGGAAAGAAGATGAGTGCGTAAAGGCGTTGTGGCAGGCGTGTGAAAATGGCCACAAGAGCTGATATCACCGATGCAATGCCGGTGATGATTGTGGTTCCGATGACACGATCGTAGTGTGTCTTGCCGTCAGACCATGAATATTGTATCATTTCCAGCAAGGAGTGCTGGAAATGATACAGATAGATGATAGTGAATGCGAGGAATATTCCCCAGCATACTTGTTTGCAGAGTTTCAAATTTTAGTTTGTTTTAATTCTTCTTCAGTACTACTGCCGAACGTGCTGGCAGATAGAGCTTGAGCCATTCTTTCTTGTCCTTGACGTACATCTCGTCGTAGTTGGTGAGGTGTGTTATGCTGTCGTCAGCAAATCCGTTGCCACCAAAGTCAACGCTGTCGGTGTTGAGTACGACGCTGTATGAACCCGTAGGGACAAGGAATCCGTAGTCGGTGAAGGAACGGTTAGGCGAGAAATTGAAGACGAAGATGAGGTCGCCGCGTGAGAAGGCGAGTACCTGGTCGCCGTCGTTGTGCCATATCTCCTGAACAGGAGTCTTGTTGAAGTTCTTCTGTGACTTTATCACCTCGAGCATCTTCTGGTCGAAGTCGCCGAGCCAGTGATAGCAGAGCTCCTTGTTGTCAACGAGGTTCCACTGACGACGGGCGTACTTACAGCTCCATCCGTTTCCTTCGCGTGGGAAGTCTATCCACTCTGGATGTCCCCATTCGTTGCCCATGAAGTTGAGGTAGCCACCGTTGATGGTTGATGCGGTAACGAGGCGTATCATCTTGTGGAGGGCTATGCCGCGACGTGATGTCTCGTTCTCGTCTCCCTTCTTGAAGTGCCAATACATGTCGGAGTCGATGAGACGGAAGACGATGGTCTTGTCGCCTACCAGTGCCTGGTCGTGGGATTCTGCATAGGAGATGGTCTTCTCGTCGGCACGGCGGTCGGTCATCTTCCAGAAGATGTCGAAGACGCCCCAGTTCTCGTCGCTCTTTTCCTTGATCATCTTTATCCAGTAGTCTGGTATTCCCATGGCAAGGCGATAGTCGAAGCCTAAGCCGCCATCCTCGAACTTGGATGCCAGTCCTGGCATGCCGGACATTTCTTCGGCTATGGTGATGGCGTTCTTGTTTACCTCGTGTATGACCTTGTTGGCAAGGGCAAGATAGCAGAGGGCGTTGTCGTCCTGTCCGCCGTTGAAGTAATCGCCGTATCCTCCGAAGTCGACACCGAGACCGTGGTTGTAGTACAGCATGGAGGTGACACCGTCGAAACGGAATCCGTCGAAATGGAACTCGTCAAGCCAGTATTTGCAGTTGGAGAGGAGGAAGTGCATCACCTGGTCCTTACCGTAGTCGAAGCAGAGTGAATCCCACTGGTTGTGCTCGCGGCGATCACCTGGATAGAAGTACTGGTTAGGGTCGCCACAAAGGTTGCCGAGTCCTTCTACCTCGTTCTTTACTGCATGGGAATGAACGAGGTCCATGATGACTGCAACGCCGTTCTTGTGGGCTTCGTCAATGAGGGCTTTGAGCTCTTCCGGTGTTCCGAAGCGGCTTGATGGTGCGAAGAAATTAGATACGTGATAGCCGAAAGAGCCGTAGTATGGGTGCTCCTGTATAGCCATCATCTGTATGCAGTTATATCCTGCCTTGATGACGCGTGGCAATACGTTGTCCTTGAACTCGGTGTATGTGCCTACCTTCTCGGCATCCTGTCCCATGCCTACATGGCACTCGTATATGAGCAAAGGAGCGGTGCTTGGCTTGAAGGTCTTCTTCTTCCATTTGTACTCTTCTTCTGGTGCCCATACCTGTGCAGAGAAAATCTTTGTCTCTTCGTCCTGTATCACACGACGGCACCATGCTGGAATGCGCTCACCCTGACCTCCGTCCCACTTGACGAGCATCTTGTATAAATCGCCATGCTTGAGGGCGGTCTTAGGCAGTTTCAACTCCCAGTTGTCAGAGTCCTTGATTCTTTTGAAGGCGTATTTCTTGTTTTCCTTCCAGTCGTTGAAGTCGCCGATGAGGTATATCTCCGTTGCATTTGGAGCCCACTCACGCAGTACCCAACCGCCTTGCTTGGTGGTGTGCAAACCGAACCAAAGGTATCCTGTTGCAAACTCTGACAGCTTTGACTTGCCGTTGTTTGTCAGACGGTTTATCATCCACTCGGCATGGTCGTGCCTGCCGCGGATGGCATTCTCGTATGGCTCAAGCCATGGGTCGTTGAGTACCAAACCTATGTGTTGTGGCGCAACTGGTGCAGCCTTCTTCGTAGCACACTTGCGTGTGCATTTTTTCGTTGTTTTCTTCGTTTCAGCCATAAGGGGGTGGTGTGTTTTGTTATGCTTTAACTTTGAATATAGCCTTCTTGATTTCTGGCGTCATAGCTATGCATGGCGCATGACCATCCTGTGGGAAGAAGATAGCCATCATGCCTGGACGGCATGTTACATAACTGCTGCCTGGCTGGTTAGGATACTTTGTGATGTCTTTTTCCTCGTTGTAAGGGATGTCGTCAGGAAGATCCTCAAGAGGTATATAGCCGAATGTCTCTTCTTCGTCAAGAGGTATCTGGATGTCTATCATGTTCTTGTGGGTCTCCATGACAGCCTCGTCAGGAGTCTTGCCCTTAGCGGTGGTGATATTAACAAAAAGGTCCTTATCCTTGATGAAATGCTTGCCTGGCTCCAGTGAAGCGAGGTCGTTTTCTTCAATGAACTTTACTACGTCAGCAAAGAGTGGATTCATTCCTACGTAGTACTTGAGGTTTTCAATAGTGTCGAGTACCATAGCGTTTTATAGATTGTTAGATTAATGATTAATGTATTATAGTTTGTTAATTCTCGTGTCTCATTCCCATTTCGTACGTGCCGCGGGCTGTTATCTGGCCGTTGCGATCACGTTCTATGAAGTTTCCGTCACGCTCATCGTCAACGTAAGAGCCTTCAAAGCGTATGCCTTCGTGTGTCTCTTCTATTGCCTTGCCGTGACGTTTTCCCCTTTGATACGTTCCTTTGAATTTACTGCCATCGGAGTAGTGTATGACTATTTCTCCGTCTAACTGTCCGTTCTTGAAAGAGCCTTCGTAAACATCGCCGCTTTTCTTGGTCAGCTTTCCGCGTCCGTTTTGTTTGTCAGCCTTCCACTGTCCAATGTACATGTCACCGTTACGCCATATGAAGGTGCCTTGTCCATCTTTGTCACCATCGGTGAAGTGTCCTGTGTACTTGTCTCCGTTAGCGTATTTGAAAATGCCTTCGCCGGTACGTTCGCCGTTTACGTAAGCACCCTCGTAGATGTCTCCGTTGCGGAATGTGTATATTCCACGTCCGTTCTGTACGTCATCAGCCCACTGACCGTTATATGTGTCGCCTGAGGAGTATTTGAAAATGCCTTTTCCTGAACGTTTGTTCTCAGCCCACTGACCGTCATAGCTGCTTCCGTCACCCCAGTCAAAGTAGCCTCGACCGTTCTTCATGTCGTTTTTCCACTCGCCATCGTAGTATGCTCCTCCCTTGAAGGTGTAGCGACCCTTTCCAGAGCGTTTGTCTGATACCCAGTTGCCGTCATATACGTCGCCAGTGTAATAATACATTATGCCGTGGCCTTGCTGGTAATCGCGGAACCATAGTCCTTCATAGCGGTTGTTGCTTGCAAAATAGTATATTCCCTTACCGTGTTGCTGGTCCTGGAACCACTGTCCTTCGTAACGCTCGCCATCTGTGAAGGAATATACACCGTACCCTTGGCGCTTGCCTTTTTCGTATTCTCCCTCGTAAGTGTCGCCGTTGTCAAAGCGCGTCTTGCCCTTACCGTGTGGCTTGCCTGCAATCATCTCTCCCTGATAGTGACCGCGGTCGTGAGTGTCACACGAACCGAGCGTTATCTTCTGGGCCGAAAGACTCAGAGGAAGGGAAAGAAGCAGAATATTTATGAGGTATTTTTTCACTTTATATTGTTCTGATAATTATAATGGTTTTGCATACGCTGTACTTGCATATGCCCATGAAAATGTAGTTTTACGCTTCAAAATTACAAAAATTATTTGAAAAAAGCATTATAATGTTGATTTTTTTATAAATATTATTCAAAATAAAGTGAAAATTCTCTTTTATTAATAAATAATGTGTAACTTTGCGTTCAATTATATGTTTTTCGTGTGTTATGCATAATTCCATTGTCCGAAACATAATAGTCTTGCTTGAAAGCGGTGCTTTTGGTACTGTTGGTGGCGATTCAATAAAGGAAGAATCGCCATTGCTTGTTGCTATGTCACCACATAAATGGCGTACGTTGATAAAGATAGCGAAAGAATTGAATGTTTTGTCGTATATTGCGGCAGGGGCAGATGCATTGCATGGACAGGAGAATCTTTCGAATGCCTTTTTAGAGAATCTGAAGGAATATGATGTTACGATAAGGGATTTGGATGTCAGAGATGCACAGCTATATAATCACTGGACTTCCAAAAGACTCGTCGAAGTGCATGAAGAGGAGATGAATTCTCCAAATTTGTCGGAAGAAACACTGAACCTGTTGGATATTATAATCTATAATGCTGACGAGATTATTACGCATGATGTGAACATAGAGGGCATTATAGCATTGGGCGTGTATGTCCGCAGCAAAAAGGATAAAATTGATTATGAGAAGCTATCGACATGGTTAAGATATGTCGGTATGGTAAATGTCGCATCTTTATTGGGTAACATCCTCATCGATTGTATGAGTTTTAAGGAGGAGGAGTTGCCTTTTGTGATAAAACCATACAAGAAAGCTAAGAACTTATTTATGCATAGCTTGGTAAATGCATTAAAAAAACATACGTGCAGCAATGCTACACGTATGAATATCGCTATGCTTGAAACTGTAAGCCATCGTTTTGTTAGTGCTATATCCCTTGTGACGGATATAGAGGAATGATGACTTTGTGTCAGCTATGTTTTTTTTAGAACATCCTCTGCCACCAGTGCTTTGGCTTTGGTGGGCATGTGTCTGCGATGGAGTGGGAGCGTTCGCGAATGATGTCACGCCATGTGAGACCTTCCTTTACCATACGATATATCGTTCCCCAGTCAGGAAGACCGCCTATATTGCGGTCGTCAATCCATAAGTCAACCTTCAGTTTGCGGGAAAAATGATTGTTTTTTTCCTTTTCTTCTTCAGGATAGTCACGATTTATGGCATAGAACTCCACTCCTCTCTCTTTACACCAGTTGACGGCCTCGTCAAGAAGTTCTCCTTCGCGCACCGTCCATAGTATCAGTTGATGCTGATCTTTAATAAGTTCTTTCAACGTGTCAGTGGCAAAAGGCAGTTCTTCTCCTATCTTTGGATATTCGTGTGTGACGATGGTGCCATCGAAATCTACTGCTATAGTCATTGCGTTATCTTACTTTTTTATTGAATCGTCGTTAGGATTTCCGTAGTGGCTGTTAGAGTAAGAACCGTAACCGTATGAATGGGTTCCGTAACTCTTGTATCCATAACTGTTGGCACCATATTTTCCGTACTTTCCATATTTGCCGTAACCGTATGAATAACTATGCTTCTTCTTAGACATGTCAATACCATTGATTGCAATGCAGATATTAGGCAACTTACCACTTTCAGAAAGTTCGTTGATAAGCTGGAATGCGCTGCGCTCTGTATAATCGGCACGACACATTACAACGGTAACGTTAGCTATGCGACCAAGTTGCAGAGTGTCGGTAACAAGACCAACAGGCGCGGTGTCAACGATGATGTAGTCGTATGCCTTTTTCAGTTCTTCGAATATAGCATCGAGTGACTTGCGTGATATGAGCTCAGCAGGGTTTGGTGGAATAGGTCCTGCCATGAGAAGGTCGAGGTTCTTGTTTACCTCTGATGGCACAATCTGCTTTCTGATGTCGTCCATCGTTGGCTCTTCCTTTGAAAGAAGTGGGGTGATACCGTTTATCTCATTATTTATATCAAAGAGTGAAGATAGTCGAGGACGGCGTATGTCAAGACCAACAAGTACGACCTTCTTGCCCAGTAACGCAAAGCTTACAGCAAGGTTGGCTGCAGTGAATGTCTTTCCTTCGCCCGACGTTGAAGAGGTGAACATTATCACCTTTTCATTTTCTTTGAGCATGAATTGAATATTTGTACGCAATCCACGGAATATCTCTTCCATCTGGTTGTTGGTGTTCTCGTGTACGACGATATCTCCGCGTGTCTTTATCTTGTCGTTAGCCATAGCAATGTCTGCAATGATAGGACGCGTGGTGAGTGATTGTACGTCCTCGTGACCTTCTATGCGGAAGCGCAGAAATTCGATGATGAAGAATACGAGAAGTGGTAAGCCAAATCCGAGAATAAGAGCGATGAGGAGTATCATAGGCTTCTTTGGTGATACCTTTCCCATGTTGACAGGCTCGTCAATAAGGCGTCCTTTGTCAGCTGTCGCTGCAAGTTCAATGGAATTCTCCTCACGCTTTTGAAGCAGCATTATATATAGGCTTGACTTTACAGACTGCTGGCGTCCGATTTCTGTGAGAACGCGCTCTTGCTGTGGTGCCTGGGCCATCATTCCAGAATATTTTCCGTACTGGCGCATTATAGCATCACGCTGAAGTTCAAGACTTTTCATAGCCTGATTAACAGCACCATTTATTGATGCAGTGAGATTGTCCATTTGTGTTGTGTATTCTTGTACACGTGGACTAAGCTCTGATGCAGTCTGTAGAAGACGGTTACGGTTGATGGCAATGATATTGTATTGACCTATGAGTGTTACTGCTGCATTGTCTGTGAGTCCTACATTAGAAGGTAAGGTCTGATATTTGTTGGATGGCTGCAACATGTACTCCTTAATACTCTTAAGGAGGGTGATTTGAGTCTGTATGTCAACAAGTTTCTTGTCTGTGTCATCGCTGTTTGATACAGCATTGTTTGCTATTGATGTTGGATCAATGATGCCATTCTGACGCTTGAAACTTTCGATGGCACCATCAGTAGAACCGAGATCGGAATTTATCTTTTTCAGACGTTGGTCAATAAATTCCTCTGTGCGTACGGCAATCTGGTTCTTGATGTCGTTGGCCTGACGGTTGTAAACTACAGAAAGTTGCTTAAGGTAGTCTATGGCACGGTCAGGCACAACATCGTTGAGTGACAGTGAAATGATCGTTGTTGTCTTTGATAGTGGTGATGCGTTAACAGCCTTTGTGTAACGTGTGCCTACAGCTGTAGGGTTTGATATGATGGCAATAAGGTTGTCTGGCTCTTTCTTTCCAGGCTGTGGCACAGCAGTGAGATTCTTCTTCAGTGAAATGATGCCGACAGGAGTGTTGATGGACATTGGTAAGGAACCATTCTTTTCAAAAGAATATGATTTGTTGTCTGTGCCAATATATTGACCTGTTACTGTGTATCCATCAGATGCTTTCTTTATATTCACCTCTACACTTTTCTCAAGAGCATTGAGATGTAGAGCGTCCATATCAACGATGATAGGATTTGTGCGATAGATGGCTGTCTTGCCTACAGTGCCTTCGGTGAAATAGCTTACATATAACTTGAGGTCTTTTACAGCATCTTCTGCAAGTGTGACAGACTGTATTAGCTCCAACTCATTGTCAAAGCCATCGCTGCTGTTCATTATTCCAAGGTTTGTAGCAGCTGCAATCTTGTTATTGTAAGAACGCTTGTTGTCCTCGTCTTTTACAAGAATCTTAGCAGTTACTTGATATATAGGTGCTGTATAACGAAGGTACACGAATGCTAAACCAAGTGATACAACAACTGACAATATAAACCACTGCCAATTGAGCAGAAAAGTCTTTAATAAAAACTGAATGTTAAAAAGGCTTTTCTCTGATTTTTGTTCTGCGGGAGCTGTTGCTGCCTGATTGATAATTTCTGCCATATTATATATGTAAGGTGTTAGTTTTCGTATGAATATTAATTTGCTAATGTCATTAGAAATTAGTATGCGTTTCTGTCTGGTATTATCATTGACACTGCGGTATGTATTATTATGCGTATGTCAAGCCAGAAAGACCAATGCTCTATATACCAGATGTCTTTCTGAACGCGTCCTTCCATCTGCCATAACTCTTCGGTCTCACCTCGGAATCCTGTTATCTGTGCCCAACCCGTAATGCCTGGCTTGGCAAAGTGGCGTACCATATATTTCTCTATCGCTGCAGAGTATTGCTCTGTGTGTAATAACATGTGTGGACGAGGTCCTACTATGCTCATGTCTCCTTTTAGTACATTCAGGAACTGTGGCAATTCGTCAATGTTCGTTTTCCTGATAAATTCTCCAAAAGGGAACTTCCTTGGGTCGTTCTTTGTTGCTTGTATTCTGTCTGCATCGTTGTTGACATGCATAGAACGGAATTTGTACATCGTAAAGGTGAGGCCGTTCATGCCTGTGCGTTTCTGCTTGAAGAACAGAGGTCCAGGACTCTGAGTCTTTATCACGAAATAAACAAGAGGAATGAAAGGCAAAATACACAGTATTACGATACTACTGAATACTATGTCGAAGAGTCTTTTTATAGCTCTGTTACCCCATACCGTCAGTGGCTCGTATCTATTAGTGTAAACGACATTGTTTCCAAGCATCTCTGGTTTGAGAGACATCTGGAGATTGTGAAATATACGTGGGACATAATGGAAGCGTACCATTTCTTGATCGCAGTATTTCATTATCTTCAGTATGTCCTCTTGGTCAATGTGTGATAGAGAACAATAGATTTCGTCAGCGTGAGTGATATCTTTAGGATGGCTATCTATCATTTCGATAAATTCTTTGCGTGTTCCCAGTTTCTTTAAGTTTTCGGGAGCATCATCAATGTCATTGTTGCTGTAGTAACCGAGAACATGGTAACCTGTTGTCGGGTCAGCCATGATTTCTCGATAGATGTTAATGTTTGCAGGATCACTGCCTATGAACAAAATGTGTCGTGTGTTACGTCCTCTGCTTCGAATGAAACCAAGGAAACTCTTTTCGATTAAACGAAGCAATACCATGACAGAGAATAGAACTAAAACCATAATGGTATTATAGTTTATCTCGTTAGGCGAGTCGTACGTAATTAAATGCCATACATATGCAAAAGATGCTTGTGATAACATTGTCACGATAGCATTTCTCACAAACACCTCAGGTAGCATCACGCGACGCTTGTGTATGACGCTAGGGAATAATAAAGAATAAAGAATGAGAAATACTGTGCCTATTGTTGCTGCAATACTCTTGTGATGTGTTATTGAAAGTGGTGTGTAATCTTCAAAGTATGTAGCGACGATATTGACAACAACAATATATGCCAGTACGTCTCCAAGGAGTACCAGCCATTTGATGAGCGAATTCTTGTTAATAGCTCTTGTTGTTGAAGTAATCATAAGAAAAAGTGTGTATCGCGATAATTATTGAATGCAAAATTACACATTTTTTTTAAGAGAATAGCATTTTACGGCATTTTTTTTTATAATAATGTATTAACTATTGCATTTTTCAAATATTTTGAGTAACTTTGCGGACGTTTAATTATATACATATAACAGAAATGGGATTTTTTTCTTTTTTTAAAAGGCACAATGATGATACTCCAAAGGTAGGAGGCATGCAAGATTATATGATGCTTATCAGGGTCTATTTTCAAGCTTCTATAGCTGCTCAGGTAGGTATAAATAATATTGCAATGTTGCCAGACCTTCGTGTCTTCAAGAACACATTCAAGGTACGTACTGAGCATAATAAACTGGGACAAGGCGAGAAAAGCGCTTGTCGTAAGATGCTGAAAGATATGTATGGACATGATGACAGTTTCTTCAGGGAGATAGATAAGAGTGTCGCAAAGAATTGCCGTAAGATACAGGATGTTCAGACCTATCTTTATCAGTTCCAAGGTTTTACTCAGGATATTATGATGTTGATGGGTAACCTGATGAAATTTAAGTTGCGTTTGCCATCTTTCTTCAAGAAGGCAATCTATGCAATGACAGAAAAGACTGTCAACGAACTCTTTACCAAGAATGATTACTCTGACCCTGGAACTTTGAAGGCAGTGGCTTCGGTGCGTAAGTACAATCAGCGATTAAACTTCTCGCAAGCATGGATAACGAACTTTGTTTATCAGGTGGTAATGCTTGCCAAGAAGGAGAAAGCACCAGCAGACGATAAGTGATAGAAGACCAGATAATTAACCTTCAAAGATAAATCTTTTGCAAAAAGTAAAGAAAATCTTTGGTTGTTAAGAATAAAAATGTTAACTTTGTGGCAAAATATACTGTAGTGATATGTCAGAAATAGATAATAACATAAAGACTTTTGCAACGCGCGTACGTCACTTGATTCTCTCTTATAAAGAGTTGAAGAAAGAGAATGCGGAGTTGTATTCTATGGTTGATGAACGCGACAAAGAAATAAAGGAACTGAAAAATAAACTCGCAGAAGAGAAGAATAGATATGACAGTCTTATGACTGCAAAAATCTTGAATATTGGTGATGATGACATAGAAATGACACGTAAGCGCGTGAATAAACTACTAAGGTCTGTCACTCAATGTATTACACTCCTCAGCGAGCAAAAATAGTTTTATTCAATCCTTAGCAATAATAGGCAATGGAAGAAAAGAAGAACGTAGAGAAACAGCATATAACCCTTCACATCTACGACACACAAATCTCTATAATGGTTCCAAAGGAACAGGAACAGCAGTATAGAGAGGCAGGGACATTGATAAATGAGAAACTTAATGCTTACTTCGGACACTATAAAGGTTTGAAGGCAGATAAGGAAATCATGTATTATGCCATGATAGATATTGCCATACGATGTGTCTCTGAGGTGAAGCGCAACGATGTTTCTCCTATTACAGATATTCTCACAGAACTGTCTTCTGAAATTGCTGAGGCATTGAAGTAAGAAAGCATTTAACGAGAATACTAACAATAACAAAACCAATTTTTAATGATTTATGCTATAATAGCCGTAGCTGCCCTTTTGTTAGGCGGTATTATCGGTTTCGTTATTTTCCGATTTGTTATAAAGGGAAAATACAATGAGATGATAGCCAATGCGGAGAAAGCCGCAGAGGTGTTGAAAGAGAAAAAACTCCTTGAGGTAAAGGAGAAGTTTATAAACAAGAAGAGTGAACTGGAGCGTGAAGTGCAACAGCGCAACCAGAAGATTCAGCAGACGGAGAATAAGCTGAAGCAGCGTGAAATGTCACTGAATCACCGTCAGGACGAGCAGAATAAGCGTCGTCAGGACTTGGATCAGCAAGAACAGCGCATTGACAACGAGAAGAAACTTCTCGCCTTGAAGGAGCAGGAACTTGCTGATATGCAGATGAAGGAGCGTGAGAAGTTGGAACAACTCTCAGGACTTTCTGCTGATGAGGCTCGCGCAAGACTTGTAGAAAGCCTGAAGGATGAGGCGCGTACAAATGCTCAGAGCTACATTAATGAGATAATGGATGAGGCAAAGATCAATGCAAACAATGAAGCAAAGAAAATTGTCATAAAGACTATTCAGAGAGTAGCTACCGAAGCTGCTATAGAGAACTCTGTTAGTATCTTCCATATAGATAACGATGAGGTGAAAGGTCGTATTATCGGACGTGAGGGTCGTAACATCCGTGCTCTTGAGGCTGCATGCGGCGTGGAGATTGTTGTAGATGATACTCCTGAAGCTATTGTTATTTCAGCTTTCGATCCAATACGTCGTGAGACTTGTCGTCTGGCATTGCATCAGCTTGTTACTGATGGACGTATTCATCCTGCCCGTATCGAAGAAGTTGTTGCAAAGGTAAAGAAGCAACTTGAGCAGGAGATTATAGAAACGGGTAAGCGTACAACTATTGATCTTGGCATACATGGACTTCATCCAGAGCTCGTACGTATAGTTGGTAAAATGAAGTATCGTTCTTCATACGGTCAGAACCTTCTGCAGCATGCTCGTGAAACAGCAAATCTTTGTGCTGTAATGGCTGCTGAACTTGGGCTCAACCCAAAGAAGGCTAAGCGTGCTGGTCTCTTGCATGATATAGGTAAGGTGCCTGATGAGGAACTTGAGATGCCACACGCTCTTTATGGCGCTAAGCTTGCAGAGAAATATAAGGAAAAACCAGAGATATGCAATGCTATCGGTGCTCACCATGATGAAATGGAGATGTCGTCATTGCTTGCTCCTATTGTTCAGGTTTGCGATGCTATCTCAGGCGCTCGTCCTGGTGCTCGTCGTGAGATTGTAGAGGCTTATATCAAGCGACTCAATGATCTTGAGGCAATAGCAATGAGTTATCCTGGTGTCACTAAGACATACGCTATTCAGGCTGGTCGTGAACTTCGTGTTATCGTTGGTGCAGACAAGATGTCTGATGCTGAGACTGAGGCATTGAGTGGTGAGATAGCAACAAAGATTCAGAACGAGATGACCTATCCTGGTCAGGTTAAGATTACTGTCATCCGTGAGACTCGTAGCGTTGCTTACGCTAAGTAAAATATATAGCGTAGTGAGTGTGTACTCACTACGCTTTTTTATATAAATCTAAACAAATAGAAGAGAGGATATATCGCAATGATATATCCTCTCTTATATTATATAATGTATTGATTCTCTATTTCATGATTTCTTTTACAGTTGTGCGTTAGCAATGGATATAACGTCGGCGAATACTCCCGCTGCGGTTACTCCTGCTCCTGCTCCGTATCCTTGAATCATCATTGGGTGTGGGCAATATCGCTCTGTGTGCAGAAGTACTATGTTGTTGGAACCTTCAAGGTTGTAGAAAGGGTGTCCGAGAGTTACTGTCTGTAGTTCAACGGTGCCTTTTCCATTTTCGAGTGTTGCAACGAAACGCAGATGTTGATTGTTCTTTTCCAACTGCTGACGCTGCTCTTCGAACTGTGCATCGAGCGCAGGAAGATTCTTCCAGAAGTCGTCAAGGGAACCATCGAAATACTCCTGTGGCACGAAGAGATGCTTTTCTACATCTTCTTGACTGAGTGTATATCCTGATTCGCGAGCAAGGATAACGAGTTTGCGGATAACGTCAATGCCAGAGAGATCAATACGTGGATCTGGCTCAGAGAAACGTTCTTCCTTCGCTTTTTGTACTGCTTGCGAGAAAGTGATGTCAGAACTGATGGTATTGAAGATATAGTTAAGAGTACCAGAGAGAACGGCTTCTATTTTTGTAATCTTGTCACCAGATGCTACGAGGTCGCTGATGGTAGATAAAATAGGGAGTCCTGCTCCTACGTTTGTCTCGTGACGGTATTTAACTCCTTTTGCAAGTGCTGTCTGCTTTAGCAGTTTGTAGTGCTCGTAGTCTCCAGATGCTGCAACCTTGTTTGCTGCAACTACATGAATGCTTGCTGAAAGCATGTCAAGATACAGTTCCGCTACATCGTAGCTGGCTGTGCAGTCCACGAATACCATGTTGCTTACGTTTAGTGCCAATGCCTGCTGACGTATAATGTCTATCGATGATGCTGGTGCCTGGCGGAATGCTTCGTTAAAGCACTTGAAGTCAAAATTACTCAGGTCGATACCGTTTGCATCGGTGATGATGTTGAAAATGTCTGCTACGCCGACTACGCGCATGTCGAGATTTCGTTGATCTCGTAAATAAGCCTGCTGCTCTGCAACTTGTTGTAGGAATGTACCTCCAACAGTGCCTGTACCACAGAGGAAGATATTGAGTTGTGTCATTTGCGAAATATGAAATATGTAAATAATTGGTGCAAAATTACATATTTTTTTTGTAATAATGGCATATTTGCTGGAAAAAGTGAGTATTTGTTTGTGTATTTTGCAAATTATTAGTACCTTTGCCTTTATTATAAGACGTCAGTGCTCTGGCTCTATCGCTGGCAGCAGCTATGCTGCGAGAGGAAAGTCCGGGCAGTAATAGGGCGCTCCACTTGTGAAACTGCAAGCTATCGGTGACGGTAGGCTGTGAGCAGAAGAAAACAACCGCCCCTTTGGGGTAAGGGTGAGAAGGTGAGGTAAGAGCTCACCAGCGTCATGGTGACATGGCGGCTGTGTTCGCTGGAGACTGCAAGTTCAAGTAAACCATCGTCATGATAGGGTTGCCCACCCGAATGCTCTGCATACGATGGAGGGTAGAATGCTTAAGCCATGCGGTGACGTATGGATTAGATAAATGATAGAGCACCCCTCGCTGTCGCGAGATGCGTGGGGGACAGAACCCGGCTTATAGGGGCGCTGACGTCTCTTTTTTTTCTTGTTCTGTAGAAGGATTCTTTTTCATAACTTCATCTTTATTATGAAAATAGTGACGACTTTTCTTTTTGCCTTGTGGCGTGATATCTCTGAGAAGCGTGTGATGGGAACGGCGAGTAATTTGACTTATTCATCGTTGTTGGCATTCGTTCCCATTATGGCGGTGGTGTTTGCAGTGGCACGTGGCTTCGGATATTCCATATATATAGAAGATTGGTTTAGGAGTTCATTGTCGTCCCAGCCTGATGCTGCCGATACGATAATAGGATTTGTCAATTCTTATCTGGTGAATACGAAGAAGGGCATGTTCCTTGGAGTTGGATTGCTGTTTATGCTATGGACGGTGCTTATGCTTATCTCAAACATTGAAACAGCCTTCAACGATATCTGGCAGGTGAAGCGTCAGCGAAGTCTTTTTCGTACCTTTACTGACTACGTGTCCATGATGTTTCTTATGCCTATTGTTATCGTTATCAGTTCCGGCTTGTCTATATGGGTTACGGCGTTGCATCATCAGTTGAAGGATGTGGTGGTGATAGGTAGTGTTATGACATTTTTTATAGAGCTGTCGCCGTATGTGCTGTTGTCACTGGCATTCACGGCTTTGTATATCTTTATGCCGAATACTCGTGTTAGACTAAAGTCTGCTTTGCTGCCAGGTATCTTAGCGGGCGTTTCGCTGCAGCTGTTTCAGCTTATATATATAAATTCCCAAATCTGGATATCCAAATATAATGCAGTGTATGGTTCGTTTGCTATGATTCCGTTCTTTCTCTTGTTCCTTCAGACATCGTGGATAATTTGTCTTGTTGGTGCGGAACTGTCATACTGCAGACAGAATTCAGAGGATTTCTTCAATGCGAAGGGGCGTCGATGCCTTAGTTTTGCGGAACGTGTTGAGTACTCTTGGTGTATATTTTCGGTTGTTGCTGAACGTTTTTCCAATGGTGCACCGGCAATGACTGCAGAGGAAATAAAGAAATCTGTGAATGTGCCTATGCGTGTGGTTAATGAATTGCTGTATGATCTTCAGCGTGTGCATGTGCTATCAGAGATGGTTCATGACGAGAAGGGTGACAGTGCACAGTATCTGCCAGCCGAAGCATTGGATAGGATTACAAAAGATGCGCTTTGGGAGAGAATGAGTAATCTTCAACCAGTAGGAGAAGGGTAGGGCGCGACGTTTAGTGAAAGGAAAAGTCCGCCCAATGTACTCTGCCGAAGCTTCGTGACATTGTAGCGGACCACCCACCTTAAAAAAAACTTTCTTAATTCTATGCTTTATTTATCCTATTGAGATTGGAACCTGTGTTCCCTTAATCATTGTGTTTGTTCTTTTGTTGATGCAAAGGTAAGGAGATTTTGGGTTCCTTGCAAGTAGTTTCTGTATTTTGTGTGCGCACACAATGCTTTTCTTGAGTTTTATCAAGAAGATTGAATTTGGATATAAAAAAGATGGTTGGTGCAATGCATCAACCATCTTTTTTATAACTATGTAACGACAGAAATAATGTTGTCGTTAGTTTTTTTTGCTTAGTTGTTCTCTGGACGGAGCTGACGTACAGTCTCAGCTGTGCGCCACATCTCTGACTCGCGGAGAGCAGCGAGCTCCTTCTCAAGACCTACACGGTAGTCAGGCTTTGGGTTTGCGTCGATAGAGATCTGAGCCTCGTTACCAGACTTAACAGAAGCGTAGAGCTTCTCAACTACTGGCTTACAAGCATCGTGGAAAGGACCCATCCAGTCGAGGGCACCGCGCTGAGCTGTTGTTGAACAGTTAGCGTACATCCAGTCCATACCCTTCTGTGCGAAGAGAGGCATGAGTGACTGTGTGAGCTCTTCTACTGTCTCGTTGAATGCCTCTGATGGTGTGTGGCCGTTCTCGCGGAGAACCTCATACTGAGCAAGGAGAAGACCCTGGATAGCACCCATAAGTGAGCCACGCTCACCTGTGAGGTCAGAAGTAGCCTCGCGCTGGAATGTTGTCTCGAACATGTAACCAGAACCGATACCGATACCGAGAGCAAGTGTGCGCTCAAGTGCACGACCTGTTGCGTCGTTATATACTGCGTATGATGAGTTAAGGCCACGACCCTCGAGGAACATGGTGCGGAGTGATGTACCAGAACCCTTTGGTGCTACCATGATAACGTCGATGTCCTTTGCAGGAACACAACCTGTGCGGTCTGACCATGTGATAGCGAAACCGTGAGAGAAGTAGAGTGCCTTACCTGGAGTGAGGTACTGCTGGAGTGTTGGCCATACAGACATAACTGCTGCGTCTGAAAGAAGACACATTACGATTGTAGCCTTGTCTGCTGCCTCCTCAATAGAGAACAGTGTCTCGCCTGGTACCCAACCGTCGTTGATAGCCTTCTCGAAAGTCTTGCCCTGACGCTGACCTACGATAACGTTGAAACCATTGTCGCGGAGGTTGCATGCCTGACCAGGACCCTGAACACCATAACCGATAACTGCGATTGTCTCGTCCTTGAGAATCTCGCGAGCCTTCTCGAGTGGGAACTCTTCACGTGTCATTACCTCTTCGATAACGCCACCAAAATTCATTTTTGCCATTTTCTTTTTACTTTAAAATATTAGTTGTTGTATTATATAATCATTATAGGTACGTGCGCATGTATGTGCGCGAAAAGCATACACGGGTGCAAAATTACTAAATATTTCCGAAATGTGCAAGAAATATTTAAACTATTTGACGTGGAATGTCGTCAATTGAATAAAAAGCAAAGAGAAAATTATTATTAACGTAAAACAGAAAAAACTAAAATGAAAAAGATTCTTTATTTTTTTATTGCGCTAGCACTGTGCGTAAGCGCAATGGCGCAGGACCAGCAGCGACGTCAACGTCCGCAGAATGGTAATGGACCTCGTATGGAACGTAGAATGTTCAATCCTGAGGAACTGGCTAAGCGTACAGCTGATTCTATGAAAGAAAGATGTAAACTTACTGATGAGCAGTATGCTAAGGTGGTGGCTTATTTTGCTGAGTCAAACAAAAAGATGCAGGCTGAACGTGATTCTATTATGAAAAAGCAGCAGCAGGAGCAACAGCAGCAGCGTTCTTTTAACCGTGAGGCAATGCAGAAGCGCATGGCGGAGCATCAGGCCGCACTAAAAGAAATAATGACTGATGAGCAGTATGCTGAATATCAAAAGATGCAACAGGAAAGAAGAAATCGTGGTCAGCGACGCTAAAATGAAAAAAAAGGAGACATGGAAGATAACCCATGTCTCCTTTTCTTTTTGTGAGCCGATAACGAGACTCGAACTCGTGACCCACGCATTACGAATGCGTTGCTCTACCAACTGAGCCATATCGGCTTACTGACTCTACGGATGCGTTCCGAAAAAGTGATGCAAAGGTACGAAGAAAATTTATAATGTGCAAATAATAGCCGAAAAATTAATCAAAAAAAACATTTATACGCCCTGAATTCTTAAAAAAGTTTAATATACGGAGTTCAAAGGTTGATAATTCTTGTCTAATTGAAAAAAAAGTAGTAATTTTGCACACTGTTTGGAATAAGTATCAATTAACGATCTTAAAAAAGGAAAGATAGCAATGTCTAAAGTATGTCAAATTACCGGTAAAAAGGCAA
>JAGHTW010000169.1 GCA_018065145.1 Candidatus Prevotella equi | reverse complement strand
AAAAATTGCGATATGTTACTTTGCGATAGCCTTTCCACCGATGATGTAAAGACCCTTAGGGAGTGCGTTAATTTGTGTTAATGACGCATTCTTGATAAGGAGTGTTCCTGACACTGAATAGACATCGTTTGACACTGGTGTCTTAGACGCGAAAGACTGGAACACAGGTGTCTTGCTACTGTATGTCACCTCCATGATGAAACAGAGCTGATCGCCGCTGTTAGTGAAGGTAAAGGCATTCTTTCCTGATACGGAGAAAGAAACGACGTCAGGATTTGATGCGTCCTTGTATGATTCCAACTGAGTGAACTTCTCAGAATAGTCCTCGCCATCTACTTCCTTCCAGAAAGAGGTACGTGTAGAGGTTGACTCCGCATTGATATAGCTATAGAAGGTTACCTTTGTGATAGGGTTCTTTCCTGCAGGTGCTGTGAATGTATTCTGTGCACCGTTAGACAGTTTGATAGAAGAATAGGTCTTTCCATCGTATGCTATCGCAGTAGCAGGGTCAAGGGTCTTACCTGTATTACCTGTTATCTGCAGCTTAGCACCGTCAGAAAAGGTGATGGTGTTGGCTTTTGTTCCTGGATGATAGTAGATAACTGTCTCGCCAGAGTCATCATCGCCATCGACTGTCACCTTGAGTGTTGCGGTATATTTACCGAAAACAGCATCATTGACGGTTGCTGTCACGATAGCCTCACCAGCACCTACTGCTGTGGCATTACCCTCGTTGACAATCTTTACGACATCCTCATTGCTTGATGTTACGGTGCACTCTACACCGAGGAGGTTCTTCAGCGCGAGTTTGATGCTCCTGCCAACACCTACGGTCATTTCACTTTCGCTGAAGCCAAAGGTATTTGCATTGAGTTCCGGCTCTACGCATGGCATATAGAGACCATCGTCGAGTGTTGCGCCAGCACCATGCTTGGCTGTGAGAACAGTAGGAACGTCGCTGTATGAAATCTTCTCGTAAGCGTATGGTACGGTGACCTCTGTACTGCCAGAATAATAGTAGAAACTGTTTTCTCTTGCTGTGACGTAACGGTTTGCACCAGAACCAGTCAAAGGATTCTTGACGCCAGAAGCGGCATAGTTGCCTTCTACGAGTGCCTTGGCGTAGCTATTGATAGTCATTCCTTCGCTGTTGCCTGCGCAGTTATGGTAGTTGTTTACAAGGTGAAGGTAGCAGTCATCAGCCTGTGGCAGACGGCGCTGACAGCCTTGTCCCCAGATGTTGTAACCCCATGTAACGTAAAGCACGTCGCTATGGTCTTTTACCCATCCAAGTCCGCAGGTATAAGCATGAGAGAAACTTCTCTCTGTGTAGTAGAAATGATTCCAAGTGTAGGTATTGTAGCTGCCACGGGTATCAAGGGCACCATCCTGGCTGTCAATGAAGGTACAGTGATCTACCCAAAGGTGCTTGGCATACGCATCATACAGGAGGTCAGAGCCATCAATATCAACGGCACCTGGTCCACGAAGGGTGAGGTTGCGCACGATGATGTTCTCACAGTCTTTATCGAACTGGAAAATACCAGCGTTGTTTGGAAGGGTGTATTTACCATTCCTCTTATACATAAGCTCCTCTATTGCCTTCTTAGTGAAGAATGCACGCTTATCGCATGTCAATGTATTACCGTCTGGAAGGGTTCCGGTATATTGGTCGGAACTGCTCAGTCCTTCAAGATTCTGTGCCTTCAGGTATGTGATGTCCTCAGGAGTGAGGAAGAACTTTGTAGCAAGTTCTGCACCATTGCGACCCACGATGGTCTTGTTCTTTTGATTAGAGATCTTCATCTGTCCGTCGATGGTGAAGGGACCGTTGGAACCGTCAAGGACAATGATGTCATAACTGCTGATGGCTGACATGATAGCACTTCCATCGTTGCTGCCATTGGACTTCAGCACGATGGTCTTTGGCTGTTCTGCCGCCATACCGCCATTGAGGGTATATGAAGAACCTGCCTCATTTGTACATGTACCCCATCCCCAGGCTGTGTTGGTGAAGAAGTTTGCTGCATCGGATGTGTCCTGAGCACTACAGGTGAGTGAAAGGAATGCAGCGAAAAGTGTTAGTAGTTGTTTTTTCATAAAAATCTTAGTTGTTATTTCTGATGTTTATTTGTTGCAAAGTTATAAAAAAAACATAATAACGTAGTCACTTTATGATATTTTTTTGTACATTTGCACCAAAATAACACTATAATGACATGAAAATAAGACTTCACAATGCAAGAATTCTCACGATGAACAAGGACGAGGAAATTTTCCTTGGTGAGGTAATAGTAAATAATGATCGCATAGAAGAGGTGCGAAAGGGCAGCGCTGACGATGATAACGCTGCATATGACAAGGTGATAGACTGCAAGGGTAACTTGCTGATGCCGGGCTTTAAGAATGCACATGCGCATAGCGGCATGAGTGTTTTGCGCTCGCTGGCGGACGACAAGCCGTTGTATGACTGGCTGACGCAGGACATCTTCCCTGTAGAGGCGAAGATGACGGCGGAGGATATTTACTGGATGTCGCAGCTGTCGGCACTGGAATATCTGACGAGTGGCATAACAGCGTGCTTCGATATGTATCTGGATAACCCGGCAATGGCGAAGGCTATGGATGACTTCGGATTCAGATGTGTGCAGGTGGGTGGCGTGAATGACTTCTCGGATGACCTGACGAAGATTGAGCGTATGTATCTGTCACTCAACAAGCCTGACTCGCTGCAGTCGTATCAGTTGGGTTATCATGCGGAATATACGACATCGCTGGAGAATCATAAGAAGATAGCGGAGATAGTACAGCGACAGAAGGCGCCGCTGTATGTGCATGCCTGTGAGACGAAGTCGGAGGTAGAGGGATGTAAGGAGCGCTACGGCATGACGCCGGTGCAGTTCATGGACAGTCTGGGACTGTTTGACTTCGGCGGTGGTATCTATCATGGCGTACACATGTCGGAGGAGGATTTCGCGGTGATGAAGAAACGCGGACTCTACGTCGTGACGAATCCGGGTTCAAACACAAAGCTGGCATCGGGCATTGCGCCTATCACGGAGTATGTGAAGCGAGGCATTCCTGTGGCTATCGGTACTGACGGACCGGCGTCAAACAACTGTCTGGACTTCTTCCGCGAGATGTTCCTCGTGGCGGGATTGGCAAAGCTGCATGATGATGATGCGGCAGCACTGGATGCTAAGGAGGTGCTGACAATGGCAACGGTGAACGGCGCTCGCGCTATGTTGCTGAAGGACTGCGAGACTTTGTCCGCAGGACAGAAGGCGGACATGATAATGATTGACCTCTTGCAGCCAAACATGCAGCCGATAAATAATATTGAGAAGAATATCGTATATAGCGGTTCGAAGCAGAACGTGAAGATGACGATGATAAACGGACGTATCCTTTATTATAATAATGAGTTCTTCACGGACATCGCACCAATGACAATATACGAAAAGGTTGCGGAGATAAAAGAAAGACTGTTGGCAAATTGAAAATTGAAAATAGAAAATGGAAAATTATGATTACGATTATGAAATAAAAAATGAAAAATGTATAATGTAAAATGAAAAATGGAAAGTTGTGATTACCACTGAACTCGCAGAACGTAATCACAACTTTCAATTTTCAACTTTCCATTTTCAATTTTCAATTTTCAACTTTCAATTTACTTAATGTCGTCAACAAAGCGGAACAGTCTTGTCCAGCGGATGCCGTTGAAGCCTTTTCTATCAGGATCGCTTGACCACCAGATGAATATCGGCTTACCCACGATATGATCCTCTGGCACGAAGCCCCAATAGCGTGAGTCGGCTGAGTTGTGGCGGTTGTCACCCTGCATCCAATAGTAATCCATCTTGAACGTATAGCTCTTCGATTCCTTACCGTTGATGAGTATCTTGCCGTCATCCGTCACCTGAAGGTCGTTGCCTTCATAAACGCGGATAGGACGCTCGTAGATAGGAAGGTTCTGAAGTGTCAGCTCTATACTCTTGCCCTTGGCAGGAATCCACACCGGACCGTAGTTATCGCGTGTCCAACCATAACGTGCGTTGAGAGGATAGATGTCTCCTACGATGACATCGTTATTGATACGGATGGATTTCACAAGGTCCTTGCGACTCTTCAAGCCGTCATAGGCAGCCTTTGTCAACGGCATGTAACCGAAGGCGTTGAGCTGCTGAATGTCTTCCTGAGTGATTCCCAACTCCTTGACAAGGTCTTCAGGCAATGGGTTGAGCAGCTTCACATAGTAAGTGTACTGCACATTGTCCGGTTCCTTGTTTGCCTTGCCGTCAAGATAGATGATACGGTCCTTTATCTGCAGTGTCTGACCAGGCAGACCGACACAGCGCTTGACATAGTTCTCACGACGATCGGCAGGACGGGACATGAGGATGCCATACTCGTTTGGCTGGGACAGCATGTAGTTGCGACCAGCAGTGTATGCCATGTCGTAATACTGACGCAGCATCATCGGTGGAAGACTGTCGAGGTTTGCCTGAATGCCGTTCTGCTGGAGTATCTGCTGACCGTAACCGTAGCACATCTGATAGTAGTCCTGAGCCTGCCACTTGAGCGATGACACGATGGTATCACCAGCAGGATAGTTGAAGACTACGATATCGTTGAGCTCTACCTTTCCGAATCCTGGCGCACGACGGTAGTCCCACTGTGGCCACTCAATGTAAGACTTAGTGTTCAGCACCGGCATGGTGTGCTGAGTGAGCGGCATGGTGAGCGGTGTCTGAGGGATACGGGGACCGTAACTCATCTTACTGACGAAGAGATAGTCGCCAGTGAGAAGGCTCTTCTCCAAGGAACTGGACGGGATGACGTAGTTCTGGAAGAAGAAGAGGTTGATGAAATATACGGCTACCAGAGCAAAGACAAGGGCATCAACCCACGACATTATCATGCGTGGGAAGCTATCTAAGTCTTTCCACCAGTCCCAACGTATCTTCTTGCTTATATAAGCATCGTAAATGAATGGTATCACAATGATTCCCATCCAGCTCTTCAGCCAGATAAGGAAAGCAATGTACAGCACAAGGACTATGATAAACTTAGCCCACTGCACTTTCATATTTGGTTGGTCTTTACGTTTCATTTGTTCGTCTTAATTAGTCCTCGCCAACTGCATACCTTTTGTCATGATATGTAGCATAAGCAGCAAAACAAAAAATCATGACCAAAATGGCTCCTACAAAAATAAAATAATTAGCATCCATATTTATTTTCTCCCTTTTTTGTTTTTCTTCAAATTACTATTATTGCTTTCATCCGTAAGAAATAAACCTACAGCTAACAATACTATGACAATACCAACAACAAATAAATAATATATTGTTGAATTAACATTTCCAAAATTCAGTATTGGCGCAAGAATACCCACCGTAAGAAGATATTTTGCTACATCAAGTATCCAATCTCCAAATTTCTTTCTCATATTAATTTGTGTGCAAAGATAAGCAATTTATTTGAACCTGCAAAACTTTTTGTAAAGTTTAGAACTTGAACATGTCGTCGATGGTGAGGAGACCTTCGTGCTGCGCTGTGTATTCCGCTGCAAGGACAGCACCGAGAGCGAAACCCTTACGAGAATATGCAGAGTGCTCTATCTTGATAAAGTCAGCCTCGCTGTCCCATGTGATAGAGTGTATGCCCGGAACTTCTCCACGACGGATGTCGTCAATGCGAAGAACGTCAGAAGCAGTCTCGTGAAGTCCCCAACGGTTCTTGCGATCAAGGTTATCAATGATGCCTTCTGCAAGTGTGATGGCAGTACCTGATGGTGCATCAAGCTTATGAACGTGATGTACCTCCTCAAGGTTTGGATCGTACTGTGGGAACTGGTTCATTATCTTTGCAAGATACTTGTTCACAGCAGAGAAGATTGCTACACCCACACTGAAGTTTGATGCCCAGAAGAGTGTCTTACCTTCGTTAGCACATGCGTTGCGAACCTCATCGCCATGGTCCTTAAGCCATGCGGTAGTGCCGCTGACTACCTTCACGCCTGCCTTCCAAGCCTTGAGGTAATTGCCGTATGCTACGGTAGGGTTAGTAAACTCTATCGCTACATCTGCACTGGCAAACTCTGGTGACTCAAAGTCCTGAAGGTTGTCTATGTCAATTATACTTACTATTTCATGACCACGAGAAAGAGCAATCTGCTCAATCATCTTGCCCATCTTACCATATCCTATTAAAGCTATTTTCATAATATGAACTTTTATTTATAATTATGAATTATGCATTATGCATTATTAATTATGAATTATACGCCGCCGCTTCTGCTTCGGCAATAATATCTTCCTTTGACTTCTCCTTTGGCGCGTTTGACACATCATCAAGGTTCAAAGCGTCTATTGCATGCTCCGTTTCAGACTTCTGCTCTTGAACGGTTGCCGCTTCCTGTGACTTTACTTCTACAGCATCGCTCTGCTCATTGCGGAACATTGTCTCTTGCGGCTGCTTCTCTACCTCAGGAACCGCCACAGTAGGGTCTTCGTCCATCTGTGTTCGGGCTGTCTTTGCGTCAAAGATACTTGTGAGGAACTTATTCTCGCTGCGCAATTTCTTTAATGTCAACTCCGAAGCTTTCTGCTGGCTTTCCTTCTTTGAGAAGCCTTCTGCCTTACATCCTTCTACACCTTCAAGTACTACTGTATAAACGAACGTAGGGGAACCGTGGGAATCCTGCGACTGATCCTCAAGGCGAAACTCTATCTGTACGCGATTCTTCTGCGACCATTCCAATAATTTCGACTTGAAGTTCACCTCCTTATATGCCACCTTATCGATGTTGAGGTATTTCTCCATCACGCGTTCTATCCAGAAACGCTGGCATGCCTCATATCCTCTGTCAAGATATACGGCTCCAACAAGTGCTTCAAAGGCATTACCGCCAATGTAACTGTTGTGCGTTGACGTACGACCACTGGCAAGAATGAGGTTGGAAATGCCCATCTCCTTAGCCAATTTGCCTAATGTCTCACGCTGTACGAGCTTTGAACGGGTATTGGTAAGGAAGCCTTCGGGCTTGCCTGGGAATCGCTGATAGACGATATCGCCTACGACAGCGTCAAGAATAGCATCGCCAAGAAACTCAAGACGCTCGTTGTTAAGATGCTTTCCAAGACCTTTTGCGCCCTTCCTGTTCTCTGCGGCATTCTTCTTGCCACCCTTTATCTTCTTGTTCTTCTTGCCCTCAAGTACCTTCAACTCCTCTTCCGTTGCACGATGACCAAGACTTTTGTGCATCAATGCTACCTTGTAATAGGTTATCTTGCGTGGATAGAAGCCAAGGATTTTGTATAAAGAAAAATAAAGCTCCTTCTCCTTGCGGAAAGGGAGCTTTATTCTATCAATGAGATTATTCAGCATACTTCTTGAAAATAACGCAGCAGTTGTGTCCGCCGAAGCCGAATGTGTTGCTCAGCGCAGCACGAACCTCGCGCTTCTGTGCCTTGTTAAAGGTGAAGTTCATGTTATAATCGATTGCTGGATCCTCATCACCGTCCTCATGGTTGATTGTTGGTGGGATGATATCCTCCTGCACTGCCTTTACACAAGCCATTGCCTCAAGTGCACCTGCTGCACCAAGGAGGTGACCTGTCATAGACTTTGTAGAAGAAATGTTGAGCTTGTATGCCCAATCACCAAAGAGATCCTTGATTGCCTTTGCCTCAGAGATATCACCAACAGGTGTTGATGTACCGTGAACGTTGATATAGTCAATGTCCTCAGGCTTCATGTTAGCGTCCTTAAGTGCCTCTGCCATAACAATCTTTGCACCAAGACCTTCTGGGTGTGATGCTGTGATGTGGTGTGCATCAGCAGACATTCCCTCACCTACCATCTCGCAGTAAATCTTTGCGCCACGAGCCTTAGCATGCTCCAGCTCTTCAAGGATAAGACAGCTTGCGCCTTCACCCATTACGAAACCATCACGTGATGCAGAGAATGGACGGCTTGCCTTCTCTGGCTCCTCGTTACGAGTAGAAAGAGCGTGCATTGAAACGAAACCACCGAGACCTGGGTCTGTGATAACAGCCTCAGCACCACCGCTTACGATTACGTTTGCCTTACCAAGACGGATAAGGTTGAATGCATCTGCAAGAGCATTGCTTGAAGAAGCACACGCACTTGTGGTAGCATAGTTAGGACCATGGAAACCATAACGGATAGAGATATGACCTGGTGCGATGTCACCAATCATCTTTGGAATGAAGAAAGGACCAAACTTAGGTGCGTCCTTGTGATCACAGTAATACTCTATCTCATCCTGCATAGTCTTGAGTCCTCCGATACCAACACCGAAGATAACACCTACGCGATTCTTGTCTATTGTTTCAAGATCCATTGCTGAATCCTCGATAGCCTGTACAGCACTTGCGATAGCAAACTGACAGAACTTATCCATCTTTCTTGACTCCTTCTTGTCAATCCACTGTGAAGGGTCGAAGTCTTTTACCTCACAAGCGAACTGTGTCTTGTAACGGGTAGCATCAAACTGCTTAATAAGTGCAGCACCACTAACGCCGTTGAGCATATTCTTCCAGGTCTCTTCTGCGCTGTTACCCAATGGAGATACTGCGCCAATGCCTGTCACTACAACTCTTTTTAATTCCATGACTATTTTTTCTAATTAACGAATTTACAAATTAACGAATTTACAAAATTTGCTGATTTGTTAAATTGTTAATTTGAATTATAAAAAAAGGTGATGGTAGGGCGACTAAAAAATCGACCAACCATCACCCGTTGTATTATACGTTTACCGCACG
>JAGHTW010000172.1 GCA_018065145.1 Candidatus Prevotella equi | reverse complement strand
AAAAAAAGGGCTCCGCTGAGCCCCAATCTTTGTTAACCTTAAATCTAATACTATGAAAAACACGATGCAAAGTTACGACTTATTAGCCATTCCTGCAACTTTTTTTTCATATTATTGTAAGAATATTGCCAATATTTGATATTAATCAACCCTTAACTACTTAAAACACACAACTATACGATAATTTCTTCACCATCATAGGGAAAGAAGAATCCTTCGGGAAGGTGACTATTTGCTATGTCATGTGTTCCGATATCATGTGTTACATGTATGAGGTATGTTCTTTTAGCACCTACACTACGCGAAAATGATACGGCATCGTCAACGAGCTGATGACTATGGTGTTCTTTCTCAAATCTTAACGCATTTACAACAAGAACCTCAACTCCTTCAAGCAGACTAAGACTCTCAACAGGGATGCTCTTCATGTCCGTAATATACGCAAGTTTTCCAAAGCGATAACCTAAAATAGGTAACTTACCATGAAAAACGCGTATTGGCACTATCTCATACTTACCTTCTATCGCAGGAACGAGTACTTCCCTACCCTCCTTATTGAGTTTTCCTTCCAGCGAGGCGCCACTCGGTGGAAACTTTGCAACAATAGGAAAAGGACGCTCAAGTATTATCGGCTTACCACTTTCTATCTCATGTAACTTCAAATGTGGTACACCTGGATATAAATTTTGCTGAAAGCAATAAGGCATGGTTTGATGCAGTCCGTCTATGACATCTTTTTGAGCATAAACATCTACATCGCCAAACATACTGAAAGGTCTAAGGTCGTCCATACCACCAACATGGTCATAATGAATGTGAGTGATGAGAACCGCATCAAATTTATCAAACTTCTGAGGTAGTATCTGCTGGCGAAAGTCTGGGCCACAATCAATGAGAATACGGAAGCCTTCATCGGTCTCTACTATTGCAGAAGTGCGAAAACGTTTATCTTTCGGTTCTGTACTTCTACATACCTCACACTGACAGCCTATTGAAGGAGAACCTATTGACGTACCTGTACCAAGGAATATTAGTTTCATAGACTATACGATGTTAACTTCTGGATGAATATCTATTCCGAACTTTTCTTGCACATCAGAACGTATAGCTTCGCATAATGCAACAACATCTGCTCCCTTGGCGCCACCTTTGTTCACCAATACCAAAGCCTGACGCGAATGTACACCTGCCTTACCCAATGTCTTGCCTTTCCAACCACATTGCTCTATCATCCACCCAGCAGGGATTTTCTCATGCTCTTCATCAATATAATAATGTGGCATAGAGGGATAGAGAGACAATAATTCTTGATATTTTGCTTTGCTAACAACAGGATTCATAAAGAAAGAACCTGCATTGCCTTCAACAGCGGGATCTGGAAGTTTCTCGTTTCGAATGTCTATGACAGCCTGGCGAACATCTCTGGCTGTTGGTTCGGTTATATTACGGTCCAGCAAGGTCTTGCGAAGATTGCCATAATCCAAACGTGGAGTAAATGTAGTGCTTATACGGTATGTTACATGCGTAATAACAAAACGGTCCTTCCAGTCTGATTTGAAAATACTGTAGCGATAAGCATAACAGCAATCGGCATTATTGAACGTAAATTTCTTGCCAGTGCTTATTTCCACAGCTTCTACCTTATATATAAGATCTTTTGCTTCCATCCCGTAAGCTCCAATGTTCTGCACAGCAGATGCACCTACTTCTCCAGGAATAAGTGAAAGATTCTCCATATCGTAGTAACAATTGGATATGGCATAGTCAACAACATCATCCCATGTCTCACCAGCACCGCATCTAAGAAGAACCTTTCCAGGCATTGGCTCTGCATCATCAACAAGTTCTATGCCCTTAATCATTGGATGAAGCACATTTCCATTGAAATCAGAAGTAAGCAAAAGGTTACTTCCCGCACCGATAACAAGCAAAGGTTCGTTAAGTAGCTTTGGTCTTATTGCCAACAGTTCCTCTACCGTTGTTGGCTCATATAGTTCACGACAACTTTGATCAATACCAAAAGTATTGTGCTTCAATAAACTCTTCATAATAACACAGACATTACTTAAGTGTTGATTTTCTTAAGCATCCAACTGCCACCTTGACGTACGAAATGCATATCGATCTGAAGTCCATTAGCTATGCCTCTAATAAGAAACAATCGTATGCTGGATGCTGGGTATGCCTCAGTACCATATACTATATTATATAATGTGCCAGAAGGCAACTGCGGTGCGAACATAGGCCACTGCTCTGGCATTATCTCACCTGTCATAGTTGAGAAATCATCATCAGGATCAGGACCAGTAAAGGATACGGTCTCGGCTAAAGACTGCTGTTGGAAAACAGAGTCAGAAACAAACTTATCATAGAAGCGCAAGAATGCTGCATCGGGATGCTGACTCAGCGTCATTGTACGCATTCCGTCAAGGTGCCATAGACCTTTCGTTCGAGCAAAATGCCAACGGGTAACCTTATTATTGCTTACAGAAATTCGTTCCACTGTAACATTGTTGACTGCTGTATCTTTCAAAAGCGATGTTTGCTTGTAACTATTGAAGATAAGCGTGTAGTATCCTTGATTCATAAAAAAGCGTTCTCGCACCCAGCCTGACTTTGATACTGACTTTTTCTTACCATAATTATCTACTGGCAAAGGGAATATTATCCTGTCATTCTGAACTTTGCGACTGGCAGCAAAATTAAAGAAGAAATCATCAAAAAGTTCATCTGCTGCCACTGGCATTGGAGTTTCATCTACCATGTCAGAAAGAGAATCCGTTTCTACGCTATCAGCCATAAGCGTATCAACACCTATCGAATCAACGACGGGCGAAGTCCTCTCCATACAACCTGTAGTGAAAAATATAGCAGAAATAAGAATCACTGCTACGATAAAAATGCTTTTTCTCATAAGAATCCTATAAAATCAATGCAAAAGTACAACTATTTTTCAAAATAATCGTCATTTTTGAAAAGAATTTATTAACTTTGCACTAAAATTAAGACAAAAACAACAAAAATGCTTTTACAGAAGATAGAAAGCCTCATTAATGAGGTAAATACACTTAATGCTACAAATAGCGAAGAGTTAGAGGCATTACGCCTGAAATACTTATCAAAGAAAGGCGAAATTAATGCCTTGATGGTAGATTTCCGTAATGTTGCCCCTGAAGACAAGAAGGCAGTCGGCATGAAGATTAATGAACTGAAGCAACTGGCACTTGACAAGATTAACGGCCTTCGCGAACAACTTGAGACACAAGATTCTTCATCTGACGATATCGATCTCACACGTACTCCTTATCCTATACAGTTGGGTACACGTCATCCGTTGTCTATCGTGAAGAACGAAATAGTAGAAATATTCCAACGCATGGGCTTTACACTTGCTGATGGCCCGGAAGTTGAAGATGACCTTCACATCTTTACAAAGATGAACTTCGCAGCTGATCACCCAGCTCGTGATATGCAGGATACATTCTTTGTAGAGGAGAGTGCGCTCAACGATGTTACTAAAAATATTCTTTTGCGTTCTCACACTTCAAGCGTACAAGCTCGAGTTATGGAAAAACAGCAACCACCTATTCGTGTTATATGTCCTGGTCGAGTATATCGTAATGAGGCCATCACTGCACGCGCACACTGTTTCTTCCATCAGATAGAAGGACTCTATATCGATGAGAACGTTAGCTTCACAGACCTTAAGCAGGTAATGCTTACCTTTGCACAGGAAATGTTTGGTCCAGACACTAAGATTCGTCTTCGTCCTTCATACTTCCCATTCACAGAGCCTTCTGCAGAAATGGATATCTCATGTCACATCTGCGGTGGTGTTGGTTGCGGATTCTGTAAACATACTGGATGGGTTGAGATTCTTGGATGCGGTATGGTTGACCCTAACGTATTGGAACTCTGCGGCATTGACTCTAAGAAATACTCTGGATACGCATTCGGTCTTGGTGTAGAAAGAATCACAAACCTTAAGTATCAGGTTAGCGACCTTCGTATGTTCTCTGAGAACGACAAACGTTTCCTTGAAGAGTTTGAGGCAGCAAACTAAACTCCCCAAAACACAAAAAAACAAGCTACTTAATAAAACAAATTTCAGTTTTATAACACACAAAAAAAATGTAGGCTACCTTTCGGTAACCTACATTTTTTGTTTTATTAATTCAGTACTCTTTATTACTTGTTAACCTGGAACTTTGTAATACCTTCCTTGATAAAGCCTACAATCTGCTTTGCTGCAGCAATACCTGCATTTGTATTTGCCTCGGCTGTCTGAGCACCCATCTTCTTTGGTGTTGAGAAGTAACGACCCTCAAACTGAGCAAATTCAGCATCAGCGTCTGGCTTGATATCTGTAATATACTTCAAGTCTGCACGCTCTGCCATCAACTTAAGAAGACCTGCTTCGTCAATAACCTCCTTACGAGCTGTATTGATAAGAATTGCATTCTTCTTCATTGTACCGCAGAGGTCATAATTGATAGACTGCTTTGTCTCTGCTGTTGCAGGAATATGGAGAGAAACAATATCTGCTTCCTTGAAAAGGTCTGCCTGTGATGCCATAGCCTGTACACCAGCAGCCTCTATAACGTCAGCTGGACAGAATGCATCATACGCACATACGTCCATACCGAAACCCTTTGCAATACGAGCTACGTTGCGACCAACATTACCAAAAGCAAGGATACCAAGTTTCTTACCCATCAACTCAGAACCAGCCTTACCATTGTAGAAGTTACGAACAGCATAAACAAGCATACCGAGAACAAGTTCTGCTACTGCATTTGCATTCTGACCTGGTGTATTCATTACTACTACCTTATGTGCTGTTGCTGCATCAAGGTCAACATTGTCATAACCTGCACCTGCACGTACCACAATCTTAAGGTTCTTTGCTGCATCAAGAACCTCAGCATCAACCTTATCAGAACGAATGATTATTGCATCTACATCTGCCACAGCCTCAAGAAGCTGTGCCTTCTCTGTATATTTCTCAAGAAGAGCAAGTTCAAAACCTGCACCTTCAATTACTTCTTTGATACCATTAACAGCAGCTGCTGCAAATGGCTTCTCTGTTGCGATTAAAACTTTTGCCATAACTGTATTTGTTATTAATCAAAATTATGATTACATAACGAAACATCTAGTAACGCTATTGTAATCATAATTTTTAATTATTCATTATTATTTATTATTTCACGAAGTGATTAGTGCTTAGCCTCGAACTCCTTCATACAAGCAACGAGTGCCTCACAACCCTCAATTGACATTGCATTGTAGCAAGATGCGCGGAAACCACCTACGTCACGATGACCCTTAACACCTACCATACCCTTCTCTGTTGCGAATGCCATGAACTCATCCTGAAGATCCTGATACTCTGGCTTAAGTACGAATGTAAGGTTCATGAGTGAACGGCTGTCCTCTTCTGCTGTACCAACGAAAAGTTTGTTACGATCTATCTCACCGTAAACAATCTCTGCGCGCTGCTTTGCAAGCTTATCCATTGCTTCTACACCACCATGAGCCTTAATATAACGAAGATTCATAAGAGCCGAGTAGATTGGCACTACAGGAGGTGTGTTAAACATAGAACCCTTCTTCACATGTGTGCGATAGTCGAGCATTGTAGGAATCTGGCGAGATACCTTACCAAGAGCATCCTCCTTAACAATTACAAATGTAACACCTGCCATAGAAAGATTCTTCTGCGCACCACCGTAAATCATTGCATACTTGCTAACATCTACTGGACGAGAGAGTATATCTGAAGACATATCTGCAATCAGTGGAACAGGAGAGTCAATATCCTTACGGATTTCAGTACCATAAATAGTGTTGTTTGATGTGATGTGGAAATAATCAGCATCTGTTGGGATTGTGAAATCCTTAGGAATATATGTAAAGTTCTTGTCCTTTGAACTTGCTACTTCTACAACCTCACCGAAGAGCTTTGCCTCTTTCATTGCCTTTGTTGCCCAAACACCCGTATTCAGATATGCAGCCTTCTTCTCAAGGAAGTTAAATGGAACCATACAGAACTCAAGTGATGCACCACCACCAAGGAACAATACCTTATAACCTTCAGGAATGTCAAGAAGTTCCTTAAAAAGAGCCTCTGCTTCATCAACTACAGGCTGGAAATTCTTTGCACGGTGGCTAATCTCCATAAGAGAGAGTCCTGAATTATCAAAATCAAGACATGCTGCTGCGGTCTGTTCAATCACCTCGCGTGGAAGGATAGAAGGACCAGCATTGAAATTGTACTTCTTCATTGATTTATAAGTTTTAAAGATAATAATTTTCTGTTTTACAAAATCCGAAGCAAAGGTACACATTATTTTTCAAATAACGTAACAAATGTTGCTCAAATTTATAAATTTGTGCCAAAATTAAGCGATTTTATATGTATTAATGACAAATGACAAGCAGAGTTGACATTTTTCATGACAAAACGATAATAAGACATGTGACAATTCCATATATAAAAATATTACGTGCCGTTTCTCCTAAAATTCTATTCAAACCCTTACCCGAACCTATGATTCTCATTCTATTCCACGTGCCTGTATATAAGAAATAAGGAATAAATGCTAATATGATATTTAAGCTATTCCATCCATAAAGAAAAAGAACAATAACTATAGAAATAGCAGGCATAAAAATATATAACCATTCTGATACCTGTTTTCCTAAAATAACAACAAGTGTAATCTTCCCTACTTCACGATCATTATCAATATCACGATAATTATTGACAATCAACAAAGTATCAACAACCAATCCACAAGATATAGACAGCAGGAAAGGACTACAAAAATTACTCCATGATAACACATTTATTACATTATCAGTAAGTACAGGAAATATATCATAATACAATATTGTATCATGAGGAATACATACCCACCAAGTACAACAAACGGGAATAAGTCCAAAAAATACTAATACAAGAAGATCTCCCAAACCTATACTCGCAAACAATGTTGTGTAGAGGAAACAAAAAGCAATACACAATATTCCTACTAACAACAGTTCAATACCGCCGTAATACAACAAAGGTAAACCAGCCAAACAAGCCGCTATAGTAGTAATGACAATCGCACACTTCATTGCATTAAGTGTCACCCAACCCTGTTGACATGCTCGCTCTGGACCTAATCTCTTTTCATTATCTTTCTTCTTAACGCAATCATAATAATCGTTTATAAAATTTGCATCAATCTGCATAATGAATGCAAATAAGAAACACAATACCATCGGAATCCAACCAAAACACGTTTCATCACAATCTTTATAAGCACATGCAGATCCTATCATCACAGGTACAGCAGCTCCAGTTAATGTTTTAGGTCTTGAAGCTAATACCCATGCTTTAAATGAATTACGTCTTATAAAATTTGAATTAAACAAAGAAACTAGCATAATGATAAATCCTTAATATAACAAATAAAAACAAAAAAAGAGAGTCTCAGGTATGAATCCTGAAACTCTCGACATTTTAAAGAAGGCGGCCTCCTACTCTCCCGCATTGCATTGCAGTACCATCGGCGCAAGTGGGCTTAACTTCTCTGTTCGGAATGGGAAGAGGTGGAACCCCACCGCAATAAC
>JAGHTW010000156.1 GCA_018065145.1 Candidatus Prevotella equi | reverse complement strand
CAGTTCAAGACGGTACGTCCGTTCCGTTACAACCAGTGTGTGGAAGGATTGAAGATACTGCTTTGGGGTATGTTCCTCAAATGCGTGGTGGCAGATCGTCTCGGACTCTACGTTGATACTGTATATTCTAACTACATACATTTCTCTGGCTTAAATTGTTTTCTTGCCAGCGTATTCTACACCATCCAGATATATAGCGACTTTGCAGGCTACTCACTGATGGCGGTGGGCATAGGCAAGACATTGAGATTTGACCTTGTGAACAATTTCAACCGACCGTACCTTGCTAGCAGTATCACGGAGTTCTGGAGGCGTTGGCATATCTCGCTGACACGCTGGCTTACCACTCATGTTTATATAAATCTCGGTGGCAATCGTTGCTCCAAACAACGCCAATACATGAACATCATGGTGACATTCCTTGTTAGCGGACTATGGCATGGCGCAAACTGGACTTTTGTCGTATGGGGCGCAATACACGGTGTTATACTAATAGCAGAGAAAACATTAGGCATAGCACCAAAGGGCAGACATTTTGAAGTTCTTGACTCTGCAAAATACCTTAAGCCGTTGCGTATTGCTGTAACATTCCTCACAGTTAGCTTCGCCTGGATATTCTTCCGTATGCCGACCCTGACTGATTCATGCAATATTATAGTGAGGATATTCACCGATCACTCATCGCAACAACTCTTGGCAAAGGCTGACAACAGGGACATCCTATTTATGTTCATTGGAACAATGACACTGCTGATGGTAGAGTTGCGGCAGGAGTATTTCTCCAATAGTCTAAGATGGTTGGACAACAGCTGGTGCAGGTGGATATTATATGTCACGGCATTCTGCATGATACTCTCCATGGGTGTGCTTGACTCTAGTTCATTCATCTATGTCTCATTCTAACTATAAAACCGATATATGAAGAAACTGATAACGCGCATACTCATCTTCTTTGCCGTAGTGGCACTGATTGACATGGCATTTGGAATGGGATGCAAGTATCTTGTGTCACATGCCAAAGGAGGTTCAACGCGCAATCATCATTACATAGCGAAGGAATGTGACAAGGATATCCTCTTCTTCGGCAGTAGCCGCTGTATGAAACACTATGTGCCAAAGATTATGGAAGACTCACTTGGCATGTCATGCTATAACTGCGGAGAACTAAACAACGGTATCGTTTATCTTTACGGACGTTTGATTATGATGACCAGCCGTTATACACCAAAGGTTATAGTTTATGATCTTCATTCAGGTACAGACATAATAAACAGCGACAACATACAGTATCTCGGATGGTTGAAACGCTATTACGAAGAGCCTGGAGTGAAGGATGTATTTACAATGGTAAATCCGGCAGAGCATTACAAGATGTACAGTCAGCTTTATCGCAACAATGGGTATTTCGTACAAATGCTTGCTGATAATATTCATCCCGTATCGGAGGTTTTAGACAATGGCTATTGCCCTGTGTACGATACGATGGAATACGACCCTCTCGTTACAGCCCCTAAGCAACTCACCGAGTGGGACTCTACAAAGAAAGAATGTATGATACGTTTCGTGGAACTATGCAGAAAGAAAGGCATCCTACTTGTATTTGCTTATTCTCCTAGATATGGTGGAATACGTCCTGAATGCGATGATATCATCAAGAGATTTGCAGAACAATATCACATTCCTTTGATTGATCATTATGCAGATTCTGATATTTGCACGCAAAAGAAATACTTTGCAGATGCCATCCACATGAATCATCTTGGAGCTACAGAATACACAAAGAAACTTACATGCGAGTTACGCAATATAATAAAAACTAAATAAAATAGAATTATGAAAAAGATTTCATTCCTCATTATGCTGACAGTCATTCTGTTCAGCTCATGCGCAAGCATCAAGGACTTTAACTATTTCCAGGACACTGCCGCTGGTGATGTCAATACCGTAAAAAATGCTGAAAGTTGCATTACCATTAAGCCAAACGACCGCATTACGGTACTTGTGACAAGCAAAGACCTGGAATTGGCTGCGCCATTCAATTTGGTATCTATCAATACCACACAGAGTCGTTCGTACACTACTGGCACAGGTGCATTAAATGGCAATAGTTATACTCAGTACTATACAGTCTCACAAGATGGAGACATTAACATGCCTGTACTTGGAAAGGTGAAAGTAGCAGGACTGACACGCACACAGATAGAAGACAAAATAGCGGAACTGATAACTGTTTCCGAAAATGGCTTCAAGGATCCTACTGTTACCGTTGACTATGCTAATCTCTATGTCAAGATGCTTGGCGAACTTAACAGACCAGGTGCCGTAAGCATCGACCGTGACCAGTTTACGCTTATGGATGCCATTGCAAAAGCAGGCGACCTTTCCGTCTTTGGCAACAGAAAGAACGTCAAAGTGTATCGTATGGAAGACGGTACAGAGAAAGTTTACGAGATAGACCTCACACAACGTAAGCAACTATTACAGTCACCAGCCTATATGTTGCAACAGAATGATGTGGTTTATGTAGAGCCAAACAAGACACGTGCTCGTCAATCTACATCAAACGGTAACACCTTCCTCCAACCATCCCTTTGGATTTCTGCTGCATCACTAGTAACCACATTGATAGTATTGCTCAAGAAGTAAAAAATCTGACCTATAGGTCAAAAAAAATGCTGACATCCTAAAATAATCGGATGTCAGCATTTTTTATGTGCCCCGAACCGGACTCGAACCGGTACATCTTGCGATATTGGTGTTTGAGACCAACGCGTCTACCAATTCCGCCATCGGGGCTGTTTGGTAGTTGTTACGCATGAGGATAATCCCCGTTTTGCGGTGCAAAGGTAATACTTTTTTCTGTAACTACCAAATTTCCGATAATATTTTTATATCGTCTGCAGGTATTTCTCTGCATCAAGGGCGGCTTTACATCCACTTCCCGATGCTACGATAGCCTGACGATATGTTGGATCGCATACATCTCCGGCAGCAAAAACACCTGGTAATATTTCTTCTGTGCCAGCCTTCATAACCTGCTGTGTCTTGCCTACGGTACGGATATATCCCATCTCATCAAGGGCTATATCATTGGCGAAGATGTCTGTCACAGGTTTGTGACCTATGGCAAGGAAGAATCCGTCGATAGCAACGTCGTACTGTTCCTCGTCTGCCTCACCTTTACGCTTTACGAGATGCATTCCTTCTACGCCGTTCTCACCGTAAAGTCCTATAGCATTGTGCTCAAAGAGAATTTCTATATTCTCTGCTTCGCGCACACGCTGCTGCATTATCTCTGACGCACGTAGATAATTCTTGCGCACCACGAGATATACCTTCTTGCAAAGATTGGAAAGATACAACGCATCCTCGCATGCCGTATCGCCACCGCCTACAACGGCGGTTACTTTCTTGCGATAGAAGAATCCGTCGCATGTAGCACACGCACTTACTCCCATGCCGTTATATTTCTCTTCGTCCGGCAGTCCAAGATATTTTGCCTTCGCACCAGTAGCTATAATTATGGTGTCGGCAGTGATTTGTTCACCGTTCTCGTCTGTTGCTACGTATGGACGTTTTGAGAAATCTATTGACGTTATCTCTCCATCGCGAATGTCAGCACCGAAACGCTCTGCTTGCTCGCGTATCTCCATCATCATCTGATTGGCGTCAACGCCCTGAGGATAACCAGGGAAGTTCTCTATCTCTGTTGTCTGTGTCAACTGTCCACCCATCTGAGGACCACAATATTCTACAGGAGAGAGGTTTGCTCTTCCTGCATATATGGCTGCTGTGTATCCCGCAGGACCACTGCCGATAATCAAACATTTTGTATTCATCATTGTTATATTATAGTTTATTGTTTACACTATTTCACTTCTTCGTATGACACTTCTTCTGCATCAGAGAAGTCTGGCTTGCCATTGAGGTTAAAGTTTGTCTCTGCTTGCTTACGATTATTTCTTGTCTTCAATGCATTGGCACATTCTATCACGCCATATACAATCATAGCGCAACCGATGAAGAGCAATGGGAATGAAGCTATGACACTTGGTTTGAACACAGCCACGCAACCTGCTGCAAAAAGCAATGCTGGCATTACCCACCACGTGAATCCTACGGCACCGTAATGACGCGCCGTTGCAAGTGTAAAGAATTGCTGTACGGCTCCAAGTATAAGGAATGCAGCAAGGATATAAACCAAGAAGTCAACGAACGTCTGTGGCATTGCGGCAAGAATAATGCCAAGCAGCATACTACCGCATCCTGCTACTACAGAACCGCTACTAAGTTTTGCCTTGCGTGGTGCGGCATCATCTGCGCCTTCATACTCTTGCATTGCCCTGAACAACTTAGCCTCGGCACGCTTACGAGCAAAGGCCATGATGACGGCTATTAGTCCAGAGAAGAAGAATAGTGCACCAATGAGCATCGTCATCCATGTTACCATATCCTGGCGATACTTCACGAGTAATGCGCCCACTGCTATTGAGCAGAGAGCGCGAAAAATACTGTAGTGAATTATTTTCATATCTTTTTAAGTTTTATCTGTTTTTAGCGTCGAGCGCCACCATGTGACATTCCCACATTACCACCATGTGACATACCACCAGCACGTGAACCACCTGCATTACCCATTGAAGGGCGTGAAGCACCACCACTCATTGAAGGGCGTGAAGCGCTGGAACTCATAGATGGACGTGAAGCACCACCACTCATTGAAGGACGTGAAGCGCTGGAACTCATTGATGGACGTGAAGCGCCAGAACCATTATTGCGATCAACAGTTATGCGAGTGCTGCTTGGGCGACCTGTAACATTGCCACGATAGCTTTCATTGTTTTCACGATAACTGCCTGTAGTATTACTACGGTATGTATCACGACCACTGCTACGATATGACTCGCGATTGCTGTTGCTACGATATGACTCGCGACTACCACTGCGGTATGACTCACGACTATTGTTGCTACGATATGTATCACGACCACTGCGGTATGACTCACGCATTCCTACATGAGTGCCACGACCGTGATAAATCTCTACGCGACGCTCGTAATATGATACTCCTCCATTGTGGCGCCAGCTGTGTCCACCGCGATAAGAGCTATAGCATACAGGGCGGTTGAAGTAGAATACGGTACGATGTGGATAGTGCGCATACACTCCAAAGTGCCAATATCCTGCGTTCCAATATACTGGGCGGAAGAAATATGTTGCTGCACAGAAAGCTGTGTATTGCCAATCGAAGAGAATATGTCTCAAGTCAATATTACGGTGATTCCAATATACGCCATAGAGGTCATCTGCCGTATTGATGCTCATGAGGTAGTCAAGGTTTATCTCGTACGCAGCTTCGTACTGCTGTTCATTGAGATTAAGCTCATACGCCATCTTATCTGTAAGGAAGAGAGCCTCATCCCTTGCCTGAGAATAAGACATAGCATTTGCACTTGCGATGATAGCAAAAAGAGAAACGAGTGTAAAGAGATATTTTTTCATAATGATGAATTGTTAAGTGGTTTTGTTGAGTGCAAAATTACATCATCTTTCTTTGTTTGCAAAAGGTTTTTCCCTAATGCGAAAGGGAAATTCCCTAAACCAACATTAACTTGCAACAATGCTGCTACCTATTCTCTTTGCTATAGCGTTGCGTATCTTCTGCGTCTGCTGCAGTTCCGCCATTAACGACATCTGCTTATCAGGGTCACCTGATGCAAGGGCGATATCTTTTTCCAACTGCTTTAGTTTGACGTTTATGTATTCTTTTCGGAAGTCAAGCAGAAGATGTTTTATCTTCTCTCTCAACATGTCCTCACTATACTTCACCTGCATGCTCTTTGACAGCAACACGGTGTCAGCCGTAAGCTTTATGGACAGTGATGAGATTTCGTAATCAGGATGCAGCGTAAAGTACTTTTCGCTTATCACGCCCTCTTCGGTTTGTTCTTCTTCGTCATCTTTCTTTTCCTTTGCCGGTTCCAACTCTGTTGCTTCTTCCAACACCTTATTATATATTGGGATGGAGAACTGCAGGTTATCCTCCGACAAGTCCATAGATACATACTGCGCAAGTGTGAGCGAAACGAGCGAACCATCTTCTGCTTCAAGGTCTCGGAATATGGTAACATTACCAAATCGTATGATAAACTTCAGCAGTATGTCCGAAACCGACTCCACAGTCTGCTTCGGAGTCTTTCTAACCGTTTGCTGCGACTGCTGACTACCCGTCGTTTGCGCCGTTCCTGACGAAGGAGTAAAGGCATCATCAGGCAAGAAAGCATCTGGCGGAGGCATGTCATCATATCCTTGCGCCACAGTGTTCTGCTGTTCCTGTCGCTGACGTCGTGCTTCTTCCTTGCGTTGCTCGTCACGATAGTTACGTATGTTCTCGTTTAGCTTGGCAGTAAGCGTCTGCTCATCCATACCCAAGCGCTGCGAACAAGCCTGCATATATGTAGCACGGATAATAGGATCTCCAATAACGCTAACGCTCTGTATGATACTTGATATCGCTTCACTTCGCTTTATCGGGTCGGTTACGCCCTCAAGCATTACGCGTGTCTTGAACTCAATGAAGTCCGTTTGATGTTCCTCTATGTACTGTTTGAATTCCTCTACGTTATGTTTCTTAGCAAACGAATCAGGATCATCACCGTCAGGCAACAGCAGTACCTTCACGTTCATTCCTTCCTTCAAAAGCATGTCGGTACCACGCAATGCTGCTTTGATTCCAGCGGCGTCGCCATCATACAGCAGCACGATGTTTGGAGTGAAGCGATGCAGTATATGTATCTGATGTTCAGAGAGCGCCGTACCGGAGTTTGCCACCACATTCTCTATTCCGCACTGATGCATGGATATAACATCTGTATATCCCTCCACCATATATACGCAGTTCTCCTTTGCTATTGCCTTCTTCGCCTGGAAGATACCATAGAGTTCATGATCCTTATGGTATATATCAGAGTCAGGAGAGTTGACATACTTCTGGTTTACACCCTTTGTACGCGAGTCAAGCACACGTCCGCCGAACGCCACCACCTTACCGCTGACTCCTATCCATGGGAACATGGCACGACCAGCAAAGCGGTCTATCAGTTCTTTGGAAGAGTCACGCTGATAGCATAGTCCTGTCTTTATAAGATACTCATCCTTATAGCCTTTGGCAAGAGCAGTCTTTGACATTGCCTGCTTGTCAGCAAGGCAGAAGCCAAGACGGAACTTCTCAATGATATCGTCCCTTATGCCTCGTTGACGGAAATACTGCATGCCTATTGCCCTACCGTCAATATCGTTATGTAGTATATCGCTAAAATAATCTGCCGCCCACTCATTGACTATGAACATCGCCTCGCGCTCGGACTGCTCCTTTCGTTGCTCATCGGTCATCTGCTTCTCTTGTATCTCTATGTGATAGCGGTTGGCAAGCCATCGCAGCGCATCGGGATATGTCAACTGCTCATGCTTCATGATGAAACCGACAGAGTCTCCTCCTTCTCCGCAGACAAAGCAATGACATGTCCTTCGTGTTGGAGAGACATAGAACGAAGGTGAATGGTCGTTATGGAAAGGGCACAAACCACGATAGTTTGTGCCTACTTTCTTAAGCGACACAAACTCCGAAACGACATCAACGATATCCGAAGCGTCTTTTATTCGTTCTATGGTTGGGCGATCTATCATAGTGAGTTATTGAAAGATACTAAAGTTCACACTACCGTATGCACGATGTTCCTTAAAGCGAGGATGGTTAGAGAAATCATACTGTTTGCCATGTTCAAGTACGAACACGCCTTCTTCCTTTAACAGTGGTAAGGCAAGGTCTGGTATATCTGCAAGGTTAGGCAAGGCGTATGGTGGATCTGCAAAGACGAAGTCAAACTGTCGCTTGCATGACTTTAGGAATCGGAACACATCACTCCTTATCAATGTATGATTCTCCGTGCCGAGTTTCTCCACGCACTGACGAATGAAGCTTGCATGGTCACGATCCATCTCCACGCTGACTACATCGCCGCAGCCTCTTGACAGAAGTTCAAGGCTGATACTTCCCGTACCGGCGAAGAGGTCCAACGCCGTAGCATCCTCAAAGTCGATGTATCCCATCATGACATTGAAGATATTCTCTTTTGCAAAGTCCGTTGTAGGACGCGCCTTAAATGAACGTGGCACCTCAAAATGCCTACCCTTATATTGACCTGTAATGATTCTCATACCATTAAACTTTAACCTCTAACCCTTATCACACCATCAAATCAAACGGCATAGATTCTATTTCTGCCAATGGCGAACGATTGAGTGACGCCTTTGGATCAATCTCATGCACACGTGAGAGATACGCTTTCAGTCTCTCCATCAACCAGTCCTTATGCGGCATATCGCCTATGACATAAAGGTCGTCCTCCGTTTGATTCATACCCAACTGCTTCCACACGAACAACATGTAATAGAGAGCATCGTGAGCATGCTGTGCATCAAAGACATTGGCGTACTTAAGGCGTCGCTGCTCAAAGCTGCATATATCCATCTGCCTGTCATGGAAATAACAGAACATCTTACGTCTCTGTCCCATCTGGTAATAGTTACTGTAGAAATGCTTCCATACAGGCAGCATCACATTCTCCACCTCCACATCGTGGCTATTGTCTCCCACCACCATCTGCAAGTCGCTATTCACCGAGAACAATGCCACCGCCTCCAGTTCTGGCAGTTCCTTAATGATTTTCACCTCGCCTTTGTGTCCTGTCAACACATAGCTATACATAGCGTCGGCATCAAAATCAGCTGTATCAAGATAATCCTCCTTTGGTATCAGCACCACAGGTGTCGTAACCTTCAGTATAGCCTTCGCAATAGGCTGTTGCAGATACGGTTGCTCCCTGAACGCCTCACGAAGATTAGCAGAGATAGACATGCCGCTTTTCACAGGATACTGGTGATATTCTTCTCCGCAAAGGAAAGACAAAGTGCCCTGTCCCGCACGTATTATTATAGTATTTCCCGATACTTTATTTGCCATTGAACGCCTAAAATTATATTACGTTTTCTTTGTTATATCAAAATAAAAAGTTAATTTTGCAGAAGTTTGCTGATGCATTGCATACCTTCTTGCAGTTGCAAAGTTACAAAAAGTTATTCATTACCGCAAATTTTTCTCGAAAAAAGCCCAAACCTCAATGACTACTACGGAGTTCAAACAGATGATAGTGCAGCGCTTCGGCTTCACTCCCACAGCCGACCAGCAAGGGGCACTAAACGTTTTCGCCTCGTTTCTTGCCTGTCGCGAAAGCATGCCTGCAATGATACTGCGTGGTTCTGCCGGTACGGGTAAGACATCGTTGGTATCGGCAATGGTGCAGACACTGGTTGGACTGAAGCAGAAGGTAGTATTGCTTGCCCCTACAGGCAGAGCGGCAAAGGTTCTATCGCTGAACAGTAACATGCCAGCGGCTACGATACACCGTAAGATTTACAGGCAGAAGAGCGTCATTGGCGACTTTAATCTTGACGTCAATCTGCACACCGATACGTTGTTTGTCGTTGACGAGGCCTCAATGATAAGCACCGAACCGCAGATAGAACGCGAAGGAATGCCGATGTTCCGCGGCAATGGCGGCGGAGTGATTGACGACCTTGTGACGTATGTATATTCCGGACGCAACTGTCGCCTGATGCTCATCGGCGATACCGCCCAATTACCACCAGTAGGCGAAGAGGAAGCACCTGCGCTTCGGGCTTTCACGATGGAGTGTTACGGACTGAAAGTCTTCGAATGTGACCTTAACGAAGTACTGCGTCAAGGCAAGACATCGGGCATACTTTGGAACGCTACGATGATACGCCATCTCATAACCCACGACGAGGCAACGCAACTGCCGCAGATTTCCTTCAACGGCTTTGCGGATATACGCATCATGCCTGGCAATGAGATAATAGAATCGCTGGAAGACAGTTATCACCGCGTAGGTATTGACGATACCATCGTGATAACACGAAGCAACAAGACAGCGACAATATATAATAATGGAATACGTGCGCGTGTATTGGACCACGAGGATATGCTGTCCTCTGGTGACAGACTGATGATTGTAAAGAATCACTATCTTGATGAAGACACGGGCTTGGGGCTCTTCATAGCCAACGGTGATGTGGCATTGGTGCGTAAGGTGCGCAGCATGAGAGAGATGTACGGCTTTACCTTTGCCGACCTTACGCTGCAGTTTCCTGACTATGATGACCACGAGATGCAGTTGACTGCCATCCTTGACACGCTACAGACAGAAGCGCCGGCACTGACAACGGAACAGCAACAACGCTTGTATGAAGGTGTGATGGAGGATTATATGCACATTCCACGAAAAGAGGATAGAATGCGAGAGTTCCGCAAGGACACGTACTACACAGCCCTGCAAGTAAAGTTTGCCTATGCCGTGACATGCCACAAGGCACAGGGCGGTCAGTGGAGTCACGTATATGTTGACCAGGGATATATGACGGATGACATGCTGACTCCTGATTACATTCACTGGCTATACACAGCATTCACACGAGCAACCGACACGCTGTTTCTTATCAATTGGCCTAAGGAACAAATTAACAAACTAGCGAATTAACGAATTAACGAAATAACAAATTAACAATGAACAATTTTACATTCTACAGTCCTACTGAGTTTGTCTTCGGCAAGGAGACCGAAAAGCAGGTTGGCGAACTATGCCAGAGGTATGGTGCCACACGAGTAATGATAGTATATGGCGGCGGCAGCGTAGTACGCTCTGGTCTTCTGGACCGTGTCAAGACATCGTTGGCAGACAAAGGCATCGCCATCTGTGAGTTCTCAGGCGTACAGCCAAACCCTATTGACACAAAAGTGTATGAGGGTCTTGAGGTAGCAAAGGCATTCAAGCCAGACTTTATGCTCCCAGTAGGTGGCGGATCGGTGATAGATACCGCTAAGGCTATTGCCGTAGGATACCACTACGATGGCGACTTCTGGGACTTCTATATTGGCAAGGCAAAGCCTACGGCAGCAATACCGGTCGGCGTAGTCCTCACCATACCAGCTGCAGGCAGCGAGGGTTCAGGCAATACCGTCATCACCAACACCACAACGAAGGTGAAGGCAGGTCTTCGCAGTCCGATGCTACTGCGTCCAAAGTTCGCTGTCATGAATCCTGAACTGACCATGTCACTTCCTGAGTGGCAGACAGCCAGCGGCATAACAGACATGATGGCGCACATATTGGAGCGCTATATGAGCAACACCCCTGACGTTCAGACGGGTGATCGCCTTGCAGAGGCTATGCTTCTCTCTATCATGGAGACAGCACCACGCGTGATTGCTAACCCAATGGACTATGAGGCACGCGCCAATATCATGTGGTGCGGTACGATAGCTCATAACGATACTTGTTCCATCGGACGTCAGGAGGACTGGAACAGCCATGCTATGGAGCACGAGATATCAGCAGAGTATGACGTAACACACGGCGCTGGACTGGCAGTTATCTTCCCTGCATTCCTGCAATATGCAGCAGAGCACAACCCACATAAGGTAGCACAGCTGGCACACCGCGTTCTTGGCGTGGCAGACTCTGGTAACGAGAAGGCAGACGCACTCGCTGGCGCACTGGCACTGAAGACATGGTTGCACGACGTACTGCACATGCCAGTGACATTCGAACAGCTCGGCATACCACAGCCCGACCTTGAATTGCTCAACACACGCCTGCATAAGCTCAAAGGCGACGTAATGCCAGGCTACATGCAACTGGATCATCAAGCCACGATGGAGATATACAAACTGGCGATGTAAAAACGTCACTATTCTACAAAAAACGTAAAAATAAAACTCCAGTACTTGGGCGAAGTACTGCAGTAATCGTTATAGAGTACTGCAGTAATCGTGCCCAAGTACTGGAGTAATCGTATCCAAGTACTGAGACTATATGTTTCTTAGAACTTATATGACAATGTCACATTAGCCTGATGGCGGTTGTTCTTTACGCTGAATTTTGATGCATAGAGTGATGCTGGTATGTAAACAGGTGAATCAGGATCAGGATTCATATTGTAAAGACCATTATTTCCTCTATCACTGTTTGTGTACATATCCAATGCGTCTATGTTTTGGAATGGATGATATTCTCCTTTCTGGGTAGAATACTGATAAGAGAGGTCAAGGTTTATCTTCTCTGACAATGCGAATCCGAGACCGAATGTAATGCGGTTTGTTGCACCCCAGTTGACAAAGTCGTATGTGGTGAACATATTGCCTGTGCTATAAGAGGGATCTATCATCAGGTTCTTTGAACCGCTGTTTTTGTATATTGCACTGCGATAGTTGTATCCCGCACGAACAGCAACATTCTTAGCTGGTTTTATCTCCACACCGACCTTAAGGAGCGATACGCCACGGAGTGTTCTCTTGGTGTTATCATTCATAACACGGTCAACAGAAGATCTTTCATAGGAGTAGCTATATGGTCCATAGAAATCATATGCTGTCTGTACGACAGTACCATCATCTACACGGTTGCTTATGCTACTATAGTCAGAGAACTCGTATGTTGCACCGAGCGCCACCTTGCTGCCGATGGTAGTTCCGAGAGAAGCACCAAACTTCCATGGGGTTACGGTGTAATAACGGAATGCATATTCTTCGCCATAGTAATTATCTATGCTCTTAGAAGGCACGTAGGAAGAAGCTTTCATCACTCCGCGACAAGTGAGGCTATACCACGTAGGGCTATTGATATAGAGACCTACACGGAAAGGACTGTTCTCTATCGGACGGAAGATGACACCAACCTTAAAGTTGAAGCCACTACCGGTGATTCTTCTGTCATTGAGGAAGTTGTAGTCACCGTTGTCAACGTTATTCACATCACAGAGCATCTCGTCATACTGAGACTTGTTGTTATAGCGCACGTCACGCAGACCAAGAGTGAGACCCCAGAACACGCGCTGATTTCTGCTGCTACCGCTGAAGTTAAAATCGAAGTTGTTTATAAAACCACTATTACGGGCGCTTGCTCCGTACATATTGGCTGCGGTATATGAATCATAATACCAAGTCTCGTCATTCACAGGATCGTAATATGTTCCATCCTCTGCTGAAAGCGAAGAGTTCAGCGCCATGTCTGTTGCATAGTCCTGAAGGCTAATGATATCAACACGTGGGTCACCCTTTCTGTCATAAGGATAGTTGTATCCTGGCTTGAAACCTTTTCCAGCCGTACAGCTGGCAAGGCTCATGAAGGAACGCTTGCTGGCAGATGCATCGTCAAGTGCTCCGACAGCGTTTATTATCTGGTTGAAGTTACGGCTACGATGATAGTTGAAGCCCATATTGAAACGCACACCACTTGACGAGCCTGTAGAGAAGATAAAGCCTATCTGGTTAAAGTCAACGTTGGTTGTCTTATACTTATCGTAATTAGCTATTGGTCGCACATCATTACCCGTTGTTGCCGTAACGCCAGCAGAAACACTTGCCACCGAACGGCGGAACAGGCCAATACCCGCAGGGTTAGTATTCATCGTTGTGATATCAGCGCCCAATGCTTCCATCGCACCACCCATACCTACATAACGTGCTGTACCATTAAGATCCTCCGATGCTATCTCTGCATTATCGTATGTCTCCTGAGCCATTGCCGAAACACTTAAGAGCGCTATGGCTGCCAATAATATATTCTTTTTCATATTAATTATCCATTAAAAATTATGAATTATGCATTATGAATTATGCATTAAAAAAACTATCGTCTTGCACCGCCGCGTGACATTCCGCCACCAGAGAAGCCGCCGCCACCGCGTGAGAAACCTCCGCCGCCACCTGAGAAGCCACCACTTCGTGAAGCACCACCAAAGGAACTGTTGCTTGATGGAGAAGAGTAACTGCGTGAAGGCGTTGAGTAACTGCGTGACGTAGTATTGCCTGCGCTGCGCTCCTGATAAGAACCAAAGGCAGTGCTGCGCTGTGCACCATTATATCCGCGCTGCGCCGTATTACCATTGGCACTTCCTGGACGTGTGGCGGTATTATATCTCACACCACTGCGCGCATTACCATAGCCATGATATCCATTAGATACGTATCCGTTGCGATTGCTATACCAGCGACCACCGTTGTTATTGTGGTGTGAATAATAGGTGCGCGTAACGTATCCGCCATGCCAGTAATATGGTCTGTGCCAATAGCCTGGACCATACCACGTATAATGATATCCCCATCCCCAAGGACGATACCATGGATCATAGAACGGATCGTAGAAAGAGAAATGCCAACGTGGTCCATACCACCAACGGTCATAATACCATGGATCATAGAAGAAAGGATCATAATACCATGGATCGTTGATGACAAGTACCACACCGTCAAAACGCTGCATCTTCTTACTGTTCTCGTAGTCTTCACGTGAGACGAGGATAGAGTCTCTGTTGCGGATAGAGTCCTGAAGATGCTTAGCATACTTATTGCTGAAACGGTCACGACGGTTGTACTCGTCAACACTGCGCAAAGAACCGCTATAGTACGATGCTTCTTCATTGTTCATCTCAGCATCACCAGCAGGATAAGACTCGCTGGATGCCGTAGCAGGAATGCGATAACGTGATGGTGCATCGGCATCTACAACACTGCTTTGTATCGCCTGAGTACCATTCTGAACCGTAGTGCCCTTATTTGCTTTCTTTGAAGATGCAAAATACATATCATCGTCCTGTGCGTGAAGCATAGAGATACAGGACGTAATCAATGTCATGATAACAAAAATTCTTTTCATAATTTCATCAGTATTTTGGTTCTGAATGCAAAATTATCTTTATTTTCACTGCAAATTTACGGAAAATCCCTAATACGTGAAAGGTTTTTCCCTATTTTTTGTATCTTTGCACTATAATTTAATATATAGACAAAAAGAAAATGAAATATTTAGTCTCTAAATTCAAGATACATTGCGATAACGAAGAATTGCTGCAGGCATGTCGTGAACTCCTTGCCGATGACTGCGGTGAATGTGGTTATGAATCATTTGAAGATACCGAAGATGGCATCAATGGATACATACAACAGGATGAATATAACGAGGCGGTGCTTAAAGATACAGTGAATAGCTTTCCCGTAGAGGGCGTCAATATAACATATTCCACTGAGGAGATACCTGATCAGGACTGGAATGCAGCATGGGAAGAAGAAGGGTTTGAGCCTATCATAGTTAAGGGCATGGTGACGATATACGATGCACGAAATACTGTTGACACAGAGCAGTTTAGCACTCCACTGCAGATTGGCATTCATGCAAGCAATGCCTTTGGCACTGGCACTCATGAAACGACGCGTATGATTGTCGGCACCTTATTGGAAATGCCGTTGGAAGGTCGTCGTGTGCTGGACTGCGGATGCGGCACGGGCATCCTTGCTATCACAGCACTGAAATGCGGAGCCAACGCTGCAGTAGGATATGACATTGATGAATGGAGTTCGGAGAATGCCATGCATAATGCGAAGCTTAATGGAGTGGAAGACAGGATGGAGGTGCTTTTGGGCAACGTGAACGTTCTTTCTCATGTGGATGGTATCTTTGATGTTGTTGTGGCAAATATCAACCGTAACATTCTCCTTGCTGACATGAAGCATTTTCATGACGTGATGGCAAAGGACGGCACATTGATACTCAGCGGATTCTATAAAACAGATGTCCCAATGCTACTGCAAGAAGCAGAGGCATTGGGACTAAAGGAAACCAATCGCAAACAAGACGGCGACTGGTGTTGTCTTATCTTAAGTAAATAAATTACAGGATGCGGAGGGCGGCAAGGAGTTCGTTGTTCTCGTCCTTCGTTCCTATTGTGACGCGCAGGCAGTCCTTACACAGTGTGATGCGTGTACGGTTGCGTACGATGATACCATTCTCTACGAGATAGTCGTATATCTTCTGCGCATCATTTACCTTTGCAAGGAAGAAGTTTGCGTCCGTTGGATATACCTTCTCACAAAGTTTGAGTTCAGAGAATGCCACTATCATACGGTCACGCTCCTGAAGCAACAGCTTACCCCACTGCTCTACGGTATATGTGTCGTTAAGGCGCTTGAGTGCTTGCTCCTGTGTTAGCAGATTGACATTATAAGGATACTTCACCTTATTATATATATCTATTATCTCCTTTGAAGCGAACGCCATACCCATACGTATTGCTGCTGAGCCCCAAGCCTTACTGAGCGTCTGAAGTACAATGAGGTTAGGATATTTCTCTAACATTCGCGTCATGGAATGCTCACGCGAGAAATCTATATAAGCCTCATCAACAATCACTAAGCCTTCAAACTGCTCTATCACCTTTATCACTTCCTCACGGCAGATATTATTGCCTGTAGGATTATTAGGGCTGCATATCCATATTGCCTTGGTATTGTCATCACATGCTGCAAGAAGTTTTGAAGCCTCTACCTGATAGTTCTCGTCAAGCATCACATTGCGATACTCTACATCGTTGATGTCAGCACAGACCTCATACATACCGTATGTAGGGCAGATGGCAACAACGTTATCCTTCTTTGGTTCGCAGAAGCAACGATAAACAAGGTCTATTGCCTCATCGCTGCCATTGCCAAGGAATATATTCTCAGCAGGAACGCCCTTCAACTGTGACAATCTTTCCTTCACCTCCAGCTGCAGCGGATCAGGATAACGATTGTATGGTCCGTTATATGGATTCTCGTTGGCATCGAGAAATACGTGTGCCACGTGTCCGCTGTATTCATTTCGTGCACTACTGTATGGAGCAAGCGACCAGATGTTAGGTCGCACGAGTTGTTCTAATGTCTTCATTTACTTTACTTTTATAAATTTGTGCAAAGGTAATAACTTTTCTTTTATCCACCAAGAAAACCATTAAAAAACAATTCTCTTTAGTGCTTCCTCTAATCTTACTCGCTGAGTGGCGAGGTTTATACGGATAAACTTTTCGCCTGCCATCTTACCATAAGCAGAACCTTTGTTGACAAAGACGTTATGCTTAAGCAACAGGTATTGGGCATAGTCATCACCATTCATTCCCGTGGCAGAGACATCTACCCACAAGAGGTATGTGCCTTCAAGCTTTGTTACCTTCCACTGTGGCAGATGCTTTGCTATGAATTCACAGGCGAAGTCATAGTTAGCGTAGATATAATCGTTAAGCTGCGACAGCCATTCCTCTCCCTCTGGCGTATATGCCGCCTGCAATGCTATGACACCAAAAGGATTGACATCGCACACTTCGTTGATATTTATCGCTTTATCTACTCTACGACGCACGTCGGCATCCTTGATTATTATGTTGGCTATCTGCAGACCAGCGATATTAAAAGCCTTTGACGGTGATATGCATACGGCGCATGGTGCATCGCTGACGGAAGCGAATGGGGTGTAATGGCAGTCATTGACAAACTCGCAGTGTATCTCATCGGCTATGACAAAGACATCATGTCGCTTGCATATCTCGCCCATACGTTGCAGTTCATCCTTTGTCCATACTCGCCCTGCGGGGTTATGAGGGTTACAGAGCAGGAAGACCTTCACTTCACTTCTTGCGCACTGCTTTTCGAAAGCGTCGAAGTCTATCGTATATGTATTATCTTCGTATGTAAGAGGGCATTCGTTTACGACACAGTCATTATTGCGAATGCTTGAGAAGAAGCAGTTATAGACAGGAGTCTGCACCAACACCTCGTCGCCAGGTTTTGTCATTGCCTTGATGATAGCAGAAACAGCAGGAACCACTCCGCTGGTGTAGATAAACCATGAGCGTTCTATCGTCCAATGGTGGCGGCGCTGAAACCAATCAATAGTACTCTCGTAGAATGATTCTGGTACCATGGTATATCCAAAGCATCCATGTTCCATCCTTTCCTTCAACGCCTTTTGTACTACGGGAGCAGTTTCAAAGTCCATGTCTGCCACCCACAAAGGGATAGTGTCGTCATTGGGCATCTCATCATACTTATAGCAGTTGGTGCCGCGGCGATTTATGATCTTATCGAAATCAAACTTCTCCATATTGTTTTTAAGACTATTTGCGAATAAAGGTTCTTGACGCTATCCAACCGGCATCCTTACTATCACCCACAAGCGTATCAGCAGGAACATCCTCTCCTACTCTTCCTTCTATCTTTAGTGAACCGACAAAAGGATGCTTTACACTTGTCACATCGCCTTTTACCGTAGCGTTCACATCAGAATACTCAAACAGCAGGTTTGCATCTTCGCCAAATGTACAGTCCTCAAGCACTAAACCATCAACATAGCACAACAACTGTTCACCGGTAAGGTGACAACGCACCAGTTTCATGTTCTTCGCATACCAGCCAAGATACTCTCCGTTTATCTCGCTGTCGTATATCGTTACGTTTTCTGCCTCCCAGAAAGCATCTTTTGAGTTTATCACCGCATTGTGTATCTCTACATTCCTTGCGTATTGGAATCCATAGTTACCATCCTGACGGTAGTTGTCGATACGGATGTCATGGCTATGCATGAAGAGATAGTCGCAGTTCTTTATCGTTACGTCCTTAAGGGTTATGTCGTCACAATCCCAAAGCATCTCCTGACCATTGCTGAACTCGGTGTTCTCCACCTTTATGCCTCTCATCCTACGAAACATCTTCGGTGCATCAACCTTACAGTCGGTCATCACGCAGTCCTTAGAATACCACAGACTGGAACGTGCACTCTCGGCAAAGTAACAGTTGTGGACGTTGAAGCCTAATGTTTCCCAAAACACATACTTTCCCTCGAAGGTACAGTTCTCTGCCTCTACATTGCTTGACTCCTTGACACTTGACTCACCAAGGTGTATTGTTATATTTTCAAGCCTTACATCGTGTGAACCATATAGTGGTCTCTCTCCACCAAACTCTTTATCTTTTATTATCTTCATATTAGCTTTCCTCCACTTTCTTTGTTCTATCCTTTATAAAACTCCATCCCTTCGTCATAAGTCTCAATGTGAACATCGCACCACGCACGCACAACTCTGCTGCCATGGCTATCCATACGCCACGCAATCCCATCGTTGGTGCCAAGGCAAGTGTTGCAGATACACGGACAATCCATATACAACCGAGGTTCATAAGACTTGGTATCAGTGTTTTTCCTGCACCGACAAAGACAGAATAAGCTACAATGGCCGCAGCAAAACCAGGCTCTGCCCATGCCTCTATACGGAGTATATCAGTACCTAACTCTATGACATTGATATCAGGAGTTATCAATGACATGATATTTGGTGCAAAGAGCCACATCAGCATTCCCATAATAGTCATTATACCAACGCCGAGTGCCATGGATATCCAAGCAAAGCTATGCATAAAGTCGCGTCGGCTTGCGCCTTTGCTTTGTCCCACCAATGTCGTTGCCGCCTCTGCCACACCATAACCAGGCATATAGCAAAGACTTTCAACATTTATGCCGAATGTATTTGCGGCAATAGCCACTGTGCCTAGTGGTGCTATAATGCTGCTTATTGCTATTTGTGCCGAACACATCACGCTCCTCTCCAGACTGATAGGAAGTCCTATTCTTCCTGCCTTTCGTAATATCTTCCATGTAGGTATAAAACAGTTCTGTGCATCTTGCGCAAAACGGAGTATCTTATCCTTTGCGATAAGCGAATACATCATTCCTATCATTGTTATGAAGTATGCCACCATTGTACCATAGGCAGCTCCTGCCGTTCCCATTTCGCAATGGAAGATAAAGATATAGTTGAACACTACATCAAGCGCACACATCATCACCATCAGCATGCTCGGAACCTTTATATTTCCGCTGCATCTAAGACTGCTTGCGCATACGCCGTTAAGCACTACGATAGGTATTCCACAAGAAAAGATATAGAAATACGTTGTTGCATTACTGCATATACTCTCCGTTGCACCAAGCCAATGTGGAAGACGCGGTGCTATTATCATTCCTAAAAGGCAAAGAAGGAGAGAGAATATCACTCCTGTGGTGAGTCCCTGCCTTATTACATTCCTTGCGCCGCTATAGTCTCCTGCTCCAACTCTATGTGCTACCTGCACACCAAATCCGGAAGAGAATGCGGAACAAAGACCGCCAAAGAGCCATATCGTAGTAGAGACAAGTCCTACGGCAGCAGCCTCATCGGTACTGAGATGTCCGAGCATGGCTGCATCTATCATCTGCATTACGACAGACGATACCTGCGCTATCATAGCAGGTACACTTAACAATATGGTGAGACGGAGTTTATGCCTAAACTCCATCTCACCATATCCTTGACGTACCATGCCAAGTAACTCGTCCTTCGTATAACCCATTATTGACGGATTAATAAATCTAAATTAAAAATTATGCATTATGAATTATGCATTATGAATTATGCATTCCCCATCACATCCTTCACCCTTATTCTCATTGCATTGGCATGTGCTTCAAGTTGCTCGTTCTCTGCCATGCAAACGACGGCAGGACCGATATTACGCACGCCATCCTGAGAGAGGTGCTGGAATGTTACCTTTCTGTTATAAGAATCAAGGTTCACACCATTGTATGCAAGAGCATATCCGTGTGTTGGAAGAGTATGATTAGTACCACTGGCATAATCTCCTGCGCTCTCACAAGCATAGTTACCAAGGAACACAGAACCTGCATTTATTACCTTTTCTGCCAATGCCTCATAATCATCTGTTGCAATGATAAGATGCTCTGGTGCATAGGCATTACTGAGTGCCATTGCCTCATTCTTGTCATGAACAAGTACGAACTGTGAGTTGACAAGCGTCTTTTCTGCTATCTCGTGACGTGGCAATACTGCAAGCTGTGCCTCTGTCTCCTTTATAACTGCATCAAGCATCTGCTCAGATGTAGAGATAAGGATTACCTGTGAGTCAATGCCGTGCTCTGCCTGTGACAACAGGTCAGCAGCGACATACGCTGCATTGCTTGTCTCATCAGCGATGACACATACCTCACTTGGTCCTGCTGGCATGTCAATGGCAGCATCATGTAGTGACACCTGCTGCTTTGCAGCCATCACATACTGATTTCCTGGTCCAAAGATTTTATATACCTTTGGTACTGACTCTGTACCATAAGCCATAGCACCGATTGCCTGAACGCCACCAGCCTTGAATATCTTGCTGACGCCAGCTACTCGTGCAGCCACAAGGATAGCTGGATTTACCTTACCTTCCTTGTTAGGAGGTGTACAGAGTACTATCTCCTTACATCCTGCAATCTTTGCAGGGGTAGCAAGCATGAGTACAGTAGAGAACAATGGCGCCGTACCACCAGGTATATATAGTCCCACCTTCTCTATAGCAACGCTCTTCTGCCAGCACACAACGCCAGGCGCTGTCTCTACTTTCTGACCGTCAAACTTCTGAGACTGATGGAACTTTGCTATGTTCTGGTGTGCGAGAACGAGTGAAGCCTTCAGTTCTGGAGACACGAGACATTCTGCCTCTTGCATCTCTTCTTCTGTGACAGCAAGCTGCGTGAGCTGTGCCTTGTCAAACTTCTCTTCATACTCCATGACGGCCTTGTCGCCATTTGCCTTGACATCAGCCAAGACACCAGCAACGATAGCATTCAACTGTGACACATCCAAGTGAGGACGCTCACAGATAGTAGCATAGTCAGAGATTGATGGGTACTTTATTATATTCATTGTCTAATTCGCAATTATGAATTATGAATTATGCATTATGCATTACATTATCATCTTCTCGATAGGCAGCACGAGTATTCCCTCTGCGCCAGCAGCCTTAAGCTGTCCTACTATCTCCCAAAAATGCTTCTGGTCAACAACAGAGTGGATACTTGTCCAACCCTCTGTTGCGAGAGGAAGTATTGTTGGAGACTTGATACCAGGAAGGATGTTGACAATTTCCTCTACCTTATCTGTTGGTGCGTTCATGAGAACATACTTCTTGTCATCAGCAACGAGAACAGACTGAATACGGAAGAGAAGCTCATCAAGGATAGCCTGCTTCTCCGCAGAGAGTTCCTTGTTACCAATAAGAAGAGCCTCACTCTTCATTACCACTTCTACCTCCTTCAGCTTATTGCTCACAAGAGTAGAACCAGAGCTTACGATGTCAAAGATACCATCACTAAGACCAATGCCTGGTGCTATCTCTACAGAACCCTGAATAACATGGATATCAATATTGATACCCTTCTCATCAGCAAACTTCTTGAGGATATTAGGATATGATGTAGCAATCTTCTTATTGTCAAACCACTTTACGTCCTGATAGTCAATAGCCTCTGGTATAGCGAGTGAAATACGGCACTTAGAGAAGCCAAGACGCTTAACGATGTTAGCATCCTCGCCACGCTCTACAAACTCGTTTTCACCTACGATACCTATGTCTGCTACACCACTGGCAACACACTCTGGAATATCATCATCACGAAGGTAAAGTACTTCAAGTGGGAAGTTGGCTGACTGTACAAGGAGTGTGCGGCGAGCGCTATTAATCTTAATACCTGTCTCCTTAAGGAGGTTCATAGTGTCTTCATAGAGACGACCTTTTGACTGAACTGCAATTCTAAGCATATCTTTTCTATTTTTATAATTTCCTGATTATGAAAGTGCAAAATTACAAAAATTCCCGCAAACTGCCAAATTTATACTAAAATATTTGTGGGTCAAAGAGATTACTCTCCTTGACCCACGTTATTATGTTAGTGTAAATGTCATTCTGTGATATGGTGTCGGACCATATTTCTTTATTGCCTCACGATGCTTCTTTGTTGGATATCCTTTATTCGACAACCAGTCATATTGCGGATATTCCTCTGCAAGTTTGTTCATGTAATCATCACGATATGTCTTTGCCAGTATCGAAGCGGCAGCAATAGAAAGATATTTTCCATCGCCCTTGATGATAGTAGTGTGTTGCAGCGGCACTCTTCCCAAGCCACCAAGGTCTGGCATTGATTCAACGCCTAACATCGGTGTGTAGAATATAGCATCAGGATTGCTATGATCCAGTCCTGGATAGTAAGGATCGAACCTATTGCCGTCTATTATTAGAGCTTCAGGCTTTACTTTCAATTGGTCTATAGCCCTGTGCATGGCAAGATAAGAAGCATGGAGAATGTTTATCTTGTCTATCTCTTCCGCAGTACATACGCCCACCGCCCATGCAATAGCATCGCGCTCTATCTCTTCACGAAGCATATAACGTTTCTTTTCCGTCAGTTGCTTTGAGTCATTGAGCACCGCATTATGATAATCGTCAGGCAATATCACTGCAGCAGCATACACCGAACCCGCAAGACATCCTCTGCCAGCCTCATCACATCCAGCCTCTATCTTATTGTCGTAAAATCTATTTAACAACATACTTACACCTTGTTATTCATCCTTGTTTATTACTTCCCGATGGGATAAAATACATCTGTCCTTGCGAATCCATTCCCGCCGCAGTAACGGTGACTCTTGTTTCTCTCGAATTATTGTAGAACGTAGTCTCAAAAGTTCCATCTTCATTTACCCTTGCATTAGGATTCCAGTACAAGGTACGTCGATAGTCCTTCGGTTCCTCAGGGATTGCCGTACTATAATTTGGCGAATAGAATTGCTCGGGATACGTTATGCCATCAAGAACATAACGTCTATCACGATATGTATAACGCTTTCCGTCATTTTCAACCAATTCAAAGTCTAGAGTAACATCAGGAGCATGTGTTTCTACCACATCACCAGAGTCTGTTCGCAGTTCATAGTCTGTAAAAACTCGTATATTCTTTATACGCGCAAGTCTCAGATTCTCGAACATCGCTGTTGGTGTGACAGGTTTATCATACTCGCTTGGCATAGGGGTATAGTTACGATAGAACGATGCCCCATCAGCAATAGCACGAATATTCATTTGTTTATTTCGTCCCATATTACCAAGGAAATATGTTGCAACGGATAGAGGTAAGCTTTTGAAGTTCACAACTCCCATTGAAAGGCCGTAATCCGTCAATTCATTATATACAGTATATGCATCGCGGACGATAGCTGGCTTTGTCATATCAAGACTTCGTTTACCACGTCGTCGTGCCTTTACTACGACCGTCTGCAAAGTATGGTTACCTGCAAGAGAACTATTCTCTGGTATCATTTCGTCCTCATCTACATACATTAAGTCTGGACTATTCACCTGATACCATGAGTAAGGTTGTGAGAAGACAGGATAAAACATATCCCTCTTCACAAAGTAATCCGGGAATTGACGTTCATCCATCCATCCCTTATCACCTTTCTTATTACCTATGCATTTTGATATAGAATCCGACACATTGTATGCTCTGACGAACAGTATCGCCTTGTCATAGAATGGTGGTATATTAATGCAGAAGCGTCCTTTCTTATCGGTACGAGTGATGACACCAGCCGATTGTTTATCCTTTACTATCTCAGCTTCCACAAGCACATCTTTCTTTACCCTTCCGCTACCAGGTCGCATTCCCGAATAATCTGCATACTCCACCTCTGGTTCCTCTATCTCTTCCATTTGCGTCTCTTCTGTTGCCTCTGCTCCATAAGTTTCCATAAAGGTATTGCCCTCTTTTATACCTGACAGTTTTTCTGCTTGAGCAAGAAGTTCGTCAGCAACAGTCTTCGCCTTATCTCCTACGCCAGAGTCCATAACATCTTCCAGTTCAAGAACGGTTGCAATATCAGGAACTTCAAGTACCACGCCCTCGTATGTCAGTGTTTTTTCTGGCTCATAACGCAAGTCATCAACTCTTTTGTATCTGCGCCAGCCCTGTACCATCATGAGCATATCAAGATCTGCCCTATGCTTTGCATCATCACTTTCAAAATAATAGGCAGGATTAGCTATAAATCCCTTAAGTTCCGAAGACAAGAGCATATCCGTCATTATATTACCGTTGTCATATCCGCAATCATCCGTCTGTGCATCACGCACGGCAAGACTGACGGTAGCAGGCTTTGTTCCATCATCGGCAATAGGTGAAGACAGTGACAGTGTCACCTTCTCATAGGGTTGCAGTGTAGTTTTTCTGTTTATCTCTGCGCTATCTGTTGACATTACCACCGTCAAAGATTTGCCGTAGTCATGATTATTTATGAAGAACAACCTTGAAGCTAATGGCTTCGCATTATTATCATAAACAATCAGTTCATTGATACCAGTTGGCAATGGTTCTTTATCACATTGTATCTTTATTCTATTCTTTTCTCCATGGTTATTATCAAGTCTGCTGAAAGCAACTAACCTACCACGACAGAGTATTGCATAGGCAGCAACATCAACGCCTGATGTTGATACTACAGCGCTCTTCGTTTCTGCATCATAAGCTATGCTGGCACCATTCTCTAAAGCCTTTGGTAGGTGGAAGGTATAATCCTTATCGTTCCAATGAAACGTTACGCTTTGGTTTGTAGCATTGGGGGTATAGGCGAACACTCCCCTACCCTGTCGTTGTGTTTGAATCTTGTTACCATTGGAAAGAACGCCCTGGACATCCACATTTTGACCATTATTATCGGTCAATTCAAAAGCAACCCTGCAAGGAACATTCATTATCAGATGTCCTCCTTCTGGATAGAAGGCAGCCGTCAGTTTCGTATGTTCCTTCAGCACACGCTGTTTCGGACGCTTCGCCATATACCTGTCAATATAGTTTCCTTCCTCCTTAGGCTTCTCATATATAGGTAATACGCGTGAATAAAGTCCTTCAAAGTCCCTGAAGAAATCTTTCGCAGCCTGTTTCCCATAGAACTTATACGAGTCATCACGTGTAAACGACTTCATCGTCACATTAAAGTTAAGCTGCCAACGTGTATAGGCTCTTATCTCATAATATCCAGAATAGAGAGAATCCTCAAGCACAAACTGTCCGCAGGTATAGCCTTTATCACTCACCACCACATGCTGTCGCTCAACGAGATACCCATCAGGAGTAAGCAACTCCACATAAAGCAGTTTAGACATATCCGTAGGCTTCATATCATCAGCTCTTACTACATACGCCTTATACCACAACGTATCACCAACAAAATACATGCTGTTATCGGTATGTAGATATACCTTCTCCTGTACCTGTGGCTGCTCTCGCATAAGCATCTCAAGGCTATCAAGTGTATCAGCGCTAACACCTTGTACAAGAAGTGATAGCATTATAAAAACAAATAGTGATAAAAATCGTTTCATGGCTACATTGCTATTCTTTAACTCTTTTGACGCAAATAGGAGACTGACGGTTTAATACGCCAATCTCCTATTTTTTTATCATGTCAACTACCTATTACTTGAATGGCAGGTAGCAGTTCTGTGTTGTTATGCCAGCAGCTTTCTTCTCAAGTTTCTTGCTGAGCCACATATCACCGAATCCGCCAGTATAAGTACCAGCCTCATTCTTGTGGCGTGCTATACGGAGGAGGTCAGAGAAGCGACGTCCCTCGAAGGCGAACTCAAGTGCATACTCGTCACAGAGCAAATCCTCTACAGCGTTGATACACTCTTCCTTTGTAAATACTCCGCTTCCAACGCCAAAGGTCTGACGGATCTTATTGATACGCTCACGAACGATATCATAATAATTATAAGGAGAACGGATATCCTCAATGGCACCAGCACCATGGAAGTGCATACCAACGATTTCCTTTTCTGCAGTGTTAGTGTAGTTCTTTATACTCTTGTCGCTATAGAATGGAGGCATGCCGCCTTCACCTGTCTGCATCTTGTGGAATGTCTCTACAGGAATAAAGTAATTGGTAACAGGAACACTTGGGTCACGACGGATTTTATTTCCCTCGCCATCAACCTTTGGTACACCACCACTATATACATAAGCGGCAGTATCAACAAGTTCCTTTATCTCACCATTACCAAGACCTCTCTTGAGCATAGCGAAAGCGAGCTCTGGCTCACCCATACGGTTAAGAGCCTCTGCCAAGTGCATATAGACAGTTGAGATACGATAGAGATACATATAACCAGTACCTGGCTTAACTGTATATACCATAGAAAGATCGGTATTACCCATCGTTGGAGAAATCATGTTAGCACGACCATCACCCTTGTCTATTGACTTGATATCATTCCATGTTATCGTCTTATTGATACCATTTTCGTCTGTATATTTTTTTTCCTTTAACTCAGTAGAAACATAATAGTAAGGATTCTTGTATGCCAACTCAGCATAATCCTCAGAAGGTCTGAGTGGAATCTTTTCTGCTTCAGGAGTAGTCAATGGAGAGTACATTGCTCTTGTCTGCTTGCTTGTAGCATAATAGTCATATCCGAAAGCAAGAGGCATACCACATGTATAACCAAGAGTATAGTTTACAGGGATAGGTATATAACTCAATATCTCAGAATGTACAGAACTGGTGAATATATCGTCCCATTTGCTTATACCATTCTTCAACTCCTTATTACCTGTATCTATATTGTAACCTTCCTGTTTTGTTATATCATAGTTATTCCTACGATCATAAAGACGGTTATTAAATGCGTTTGTAATAGCAGAAGAAAGTGCAGGACGCTTACTTTCATCAGCAATCTTCTGATTTTCCGATGAGAGGTAATCACACTTGTACTCCAGGAAGTCATAGTAACACTTTGCTGCCTTCGCATATTCACCAATCTCCAGATAGAGGTCACCAAGAACTACATTGAAAGGCACAAAACACTTCTTAGCGAGATATTTCTTCTGTGAACCAGTATTAGTGAATCCCATATCAATATCTGCATTATTATAGATAGGTGCCTCAAGATACTCTGCAGCATACTTATCCTTGAGTGCCTGCATATACTCTGCCTGTGAAGCAAGAATACTCTTATAGTTTGTCTTCTGTGTTACGGCATTAATCTCAGAGATTGTTGTCAGAGGCTGAGTAACATAAGGTACGTCACCATACTGTGAAGTCATCTGAAGGTATGCCCATGCACGGAATGCAGCAACGTTTACGAACTCGTTGATAGTCACTTTACGTGTACCAGAAGCGAGAGTAGTATCACGCTTTGCGAGATAATAGTTACAGTTGTTTATTACCTTATAGTAAAGATAAACACTGTCATACTGATTCTCTGCGCCTGCGGTGAAGCTCGCAAGGTTCTTCAGGTGAGTTGTTGCCTCATTTGCTGGTGAAACGAGTTCACCACGCATCTCATTCTGGAAGAAATACTGATCAGACAACTGCTGCATAGCCTGCATTATGCCATAAGCAAAGAAGATAGAGTCCGCCTTGGCATTCAGTTCTGGTTCAGATACCTGACGAGAGCTATCAGAATCCAGCATGTCGGAACACGCTGTTGTTCCGAACATGCAGATGGATGCTATGATTGAATATAATATCTTTTTCATTTTACGTTCAATTATGAATTAAGTATTATGCATTATGAACAAAATTACAGGTTCACCTTCAATCCGAAGAGGAAAGAGCGTGACTGTGCTATGTTGCCACAGTCGATACCCTGGTAAAGCTGATTATTGCTGATAGAGAACTCTGGGTCGTTACCGGTATATTTTGTAACAGTGAAGAGGTTGTTACCCTCAGCCCATACAGAGATACCCTGCAACCATCCCTGCCACGATTCTGGAACAGGAATATTGTAAGCGAGCTTCAAGTTCTTCATACGGAGATATGAACCATCCTCAATCCAACGATCAGAGAAACGGTTGTTACCCATTGGGTCACCGAAGCAAACCTTTGGCAATTCAGCAACCTGTCCTTCATAACGCCAACGACCAACCTCAGCAACCTGCTGATTGTAGAGAGCAGAACCTGCGTTGAGTACAGAACGCTGATAGTTATAAACGTCGTTTCCGATGCAATAGTTGAATGAAGTGCTCAGAGTGAAACGCTTCCATGTCAGCTTTGCGAAGATATTACCATAGATATCAGGATTAGGGTTACCAATGACAACCTTATCCTTCTCATCGATGCAACCATCGCTGTTCTGATCTACGAACCAAACGTCACCAGCACCGAAGTCAACCTTAGCACCTGTCTCATCAACCTGATAGAGGTTACATGTTGTCTCTCCCTTAGAGTTAACGTGTGGCATACCAGCAATGGCAGCCTCTTCAGTAGAGCTGAATACGTGAGCACGTGTCTTATATCCGTAGAATACGCCAGCAGCTTTACCTACTGCGGTAAGGATATTCTTCTCTCCATATATAGAAGATGTGTAGTCACCATTAGCGAGTGCAAGCACCTTATTATTATAGTGACCCACAGAAGCACCTACCTCAAGACTCCAATTCTTGTTTACAATTGGCTTAGCGTTGAGTGTGAACTCATAACCCTGATTGCGCATGCGGCCATCATTTACCCAGTAGTTATTGATACCACCAACAGGGTTCTCGAAGCTCTTGAGAGCAAGGAGGTCACTTGTAGTGTGAACGTAGTAATCGAATGTCATGCCCAAACGGTTCTTGAGGAAGTTAGCAGCAAGACCAAAGTTCCACTTTGTTGTCTTCTCCCACTTCACCAAGTCATTACCCACGTTTGTGAGCTGCATACCAATCTGTCCATTGTTGTAACGTACAGAAGTGAATGCATTCTTAGCGGCATAGTTAGAGATACCGTCGTTACCACTAATATCGAAACCTACATTAAGGCGGAGATAATCTATACCTGCGTTCTTAGGGAACCAGTCTTCGTTAGTCATCACCCATCCAGCCTGTACGCTTGGGAAGAATGCCCACTGTGTACCCGCAATCTTAGCAGCACCCTCTGCCTTTGCACCGAAACGGCTGTTTGCCTCAGCAAGGAGAGAGAAAGTAGCGAAATACTTGTTCATATAAGAGTAGTCGCCATTGATATACCACTGCATGTTACTCCATGACTCATCAACACCTGAAGCATTTGAATAAACATTGCTACCAGTGCCCAATGTAGGGTTCTTATCATCGCTACGAGCCTGCTTGTACTCGGTAGTAAGGTAACTGTTATCATAAGAATATTTGTTGTAACGGAATCCACCGAATGCGCTTACATTATGAGCACCATACTTCTTATTCCAGTCAATATGAGTATTGCTTATGATATTATTCTCCTTAGAGAAGATAGAAGCCACCTTTGAGTGAACATTACCGAGGTTCTCAATGTAGAAGCCAGCCATGCCATAGTTTGGACGATAGTACGCCTGAGAGTTACGGTTGAGATAGTAGCTGAAATGAGTTGTCACTGACAGTCCCTTCATAATCTCGTATGTAGGCATGATAGCAACATTGAAGAAGGTGTTCTCATTCTTATTCTTACGCTCGCCCTCTGCATTCTCAAGAATAGAAAGAGGGTTAGAAAGAGAATACTTATTCTTCTCCAGCACATCAAAAATCTCATCTGCCTCTGAGAGCAGAGGAGTGAAGCCGTTAATATTGGCATTATACTGATAAGGATAGAGCAATGGGCTCTTTATCATAGCCAGATTAGTAGGCGATGTGAATGGAGACTTAGAAAGGTTAGGCGCGAAACCATCATCAAAGAGCTGTGCATCAGTCTTAGAGAATGAGATATCGAACTTTGTTGTCAGATTGCTCAACAGGCTGATATCTGTATTGAAACGCACATTGATGCGGTTAAAGTCAGTCTCTTTTACATTCTTGTTTGCTACGGTATATGCAACAGAGAGGTTATACATACCAATGTCATCACCACCCTGTACGTTCACGCTATAGTTCTGAGTAATAGCGGTACGATACATATAATCGCTCCAGTTCGTATCATTGTGATATTCCTTATATCCGTATGACTTAGGATTATCATCCAGGAACTTGAAGTCAAGCATTGTTGTAGGACTGAGGTTTGCCTCCTGTACCTGTGGCATAGTACCGAGCTGCTCTACGGCATATCCACGATACTGTGATGCATTCATCATAGTAGGATAAGAAGGCACGAATCTTACGCCGGCAGAAATCTTCAGGTCGATACGTGTAGCGAGGGAGTGACCGCGCTTTGTATCAATAAGGATAACGCCGTTAGCACCGCGTGCACCATAGAGAGCAGTAGCATTCTTCAGAACTGTCACCTTATCAATATCCTCTGGTGAAATAGTAGAGAGCATATTGAAGATGTCACCCTGATGCAATGCCTCACGGTCACGCTGCATATCCAACTCCACGCCATCAAGGATTACAAGAGGTTGTGAAGAAGCATTGAGCGAGTTGATACCACGGATAAACATTGCAGCACCCTGTTCCAGATTGCCGGAATGCATTGTTGTATGAACATCAGCAGCAAGCTTTGATGATATCTCTTCGTCGATAGACAAGCCACCGCCCTCAGAAGTAAAGCCACGCTTTGCTGTGTAGGTAGTGCTGTTATCATACATCTCACCGAAGCTATTGCTGATCATCTGTATGCTGACCTGCTGATCTGCATCATTACTCTTTATAGCCACCTGCTGTGACATATAACGAGGAGCCTGTACGAACAATGAAGTAGCGAAGGTAGGCACCTTGATAGTAAACTTACCCTCAGCGTTTGTCATCGCAGTATAACGATTATCATTGAGCACCTGCAGGCGAACACCGGCAACAGGCTTCTTTGTTGCCATATCAATGACAACGCCACTGACAGACACCGTAGGGTTTTTGTCTGCCTTTGAAGCACGTACAGGTTTCTTTACAGTCACCTCTTCGTCATCGAACTCATCCTGTGCAAATGTAGCAGTAGCACATGTGAGTGCGAGAGCACAGAGAGAGAGTCTGAGACCCTTACTCTGCATGAATGTGAAAAAATTATTCTTCATATTTGTATTTCAGGGTTTTAACATATTCTTCCGCTCCTTGTGGTACGAGGTAAACACCTACTATGTGCAATTCCTGCTCGTAATTATTACGCTTTGAAGTTGTTGCAAACGATTGAGCATTGGATACACAAAGTGTTGGGAATGCATCTGTACCAAAATAAGTTATAGGGAACTCCAAGTCAAGCTCTACATAGTTGAGTCTTCCATTTGCTGGTATAATGATGTCATCAGTAACATCTTCTGCACCAGGTACATTGATACGCTTAAATGTTATAGCACCTTTCTCATCATTTGCAGCAAGATCAAAACGCACATAAAGAGGTTTCTTCTTTATTATTGAAGCTCCTTCAGCATCATGAGAGAATGGATGGAAAACCACATATGCCTTATACTTCGTAGCAACTACACTTTTTTCGTACTTACCTGTTCTGCCGTTAAACGTTGCCAAAGCAAAGTCCATTTCTGTTCTTGCAGATTTACCATCAAAGTTTTTATCATCAGTAATAAGATATTGGAATAACTTTGAATTTTTAGGCAAAACAAACGTTTTCAAGAATTCAGGCAACTCAGAGAACAGTGTATCACGCTCTGGTATCAAACTCTTCTGAGGTCTATCATAAACTGTATATGTAGTACCTGATAACAAACCTAATGTACGTATAGGTCTTGTAGATTTCAGTATAGGTTCATAGGTCTGATAAGACTTAAAGCAAATAGAGTCAAGTATTGCAGCATAACCATTACTCATTTCCTCATAAGGAGAGCTATAGCTTAATACTTCTGCTATATTAGACAATTTAGCACCAGACACAGAACGAATAGAATCTCCTTCCTGTGGATTACGATCTTTAAGAACCTGGTTATAAGGATCTGTCAAAGAATATGCAAGATTATGCAACATATAATACTTTGGCAGAGAGTCATTATACAATGCAGCATCAATCTTCACCACATCATCACTTGTTATATTTCCAATTTTCAAGGAACTAGCAAGTGTAGCATCCTTTGTCATATCAGCCCAATGGAAGTTTGTAATGTATTTGAAATCGTTCTGTATTGTAGCATGTGCATTATCCCATGCCTTATCTGTAGGATAGAACATAACGAACGAACTATCCTCATTAGCGATATCCGCCTCTATCACACGTGACAGTGCTGGGTTGAAATATCTCCACACTGTATCAAGATAAGTCTGCTGACCATTAACCATAGGTCCCTTGATAGACTTATGAGTATCTATGACACTGTCAGCATAGCTCTTGATATAGTCCACGAACTTGTTACATCCCTTAATCTCATCCATGTGCTCATAAAGACTCACATAGTATGGAGAATTACCATCGATGATATGCATGATACCATTTGAAGATGGAAGGTTAATCTCCTTTATAGGACATTGGTCAAACAAGCTATTCGTGAAAATATGGTGCTTAGTGTTAACCGTTACGATATTCTGATCTACAGTACCAGAGACAGGATAGTTATACTGTGCGAGGTGCTGATTGACGAAACGCTGTACTATGGTGCTACTATCTCCATTGAGAATAGCCTCTGCATCATACGTGCCATCCGCAGGAGCCCACAGCGTATAGCACTGAGAACTATTGAGGACATTAGCATATCCTGCCTTCTCTACTATAGCAGCGAAGTTCTGCAGATTTGGATTGCTCTTGATATTCTCAAACAATGTCTGTCCCGCTCCGTTACCTTCGGCAAGCGGTGCAGTATTGTAATCAGAATAATCAGAGCATGAGGCGGTAGCAAGCGCAATGCCTGCTACTACCATCATACCTATTTTATTTATATATTTCATATCTAATTATGAATTATGAATTCTTAATTATGAATTAATTAATACCAGTCCTCGGTCATTGTCTGACTCTGAGAAACAGACACTGGACAAAGCTCAATACAGTCAAGCTGCCAACCATCTTTCTCAGTAGAATTAAGCATGAGGTTCTTGACACGGAACCAGTAATCCTTACTCTGATCCATTCGGATAGTGCAAACGACACGTCTTAAGATACTTAGACCATAATCGTACTCTGTACGGCAACTTGTTGCACCAGTCATTTGCTTAGCAGCAGAATAGATATCACTTGGGTCATATATCAGTTTATCCTTCAGACTATTGCTCTGTCCACGTGAGAAAGACGCAGGACCATACATATATCCACGAACATGCATTTCCTGTCCACCAGTAACACCAAAGTCCGTATCAGGGTTAGCTTCTGTATCAGTCAGGATTGGTTTCCAACCAATAGCTTTTCCGGCTTCTTTATATTCCTGACCCTTGTCACTATCAGGATATGGATTAGCACGTGCATCGAAAGGAATACCCATAGCTTGCATAGACGCTTCATCAGAAGAGTTTCCTATATAGAACTGCATCAAGCCACCACGATCCATTGGAGGATAACATATACGTATTTCGTAAGTATTAGTTGGCACATGAGGAAGTTTTACAGCGTAGTCCCAAGTTTTCCATCCCTGGAACTGAGAACTGTTATAACAGCGCCAATCACCCATAAGACAATATCTCAGGATTGTATTAGGATTATAACATACGAGATTATCAAAATAGGTATTATCAAATGCTACACGAGAGTCATCGCCAGTGTTAGGTTCAAGAGCCCTCACCTCACTGCCTGTCATAAATCTGAAACCGTTATTAAAGAATTCTGGGAAGAACACATCAGAGTCAAATCGCATTCTCTCATTCTGAGATTTTACCGCATTCTCATTATACAGCAATGGTTGATCAATACGATGAATGTATCCATTAAGACACTCTATGTTACTTCTCTTTCTATCAATCTTGACACCTTCAAATTCTATTGGGTGTGTAGCATCTGAACCGAATGTACCGATTTCGTCTGTCAGAGTATTATTCACTCTGTATCGATTGATGTAGAGAGTAGGTTCTGTTGCCTGTGGGTTTATACACCATACCTTAAGGAGTGTATTCTTGAGCATTGTCTCGTAATACTCCTGTGGTTCATAACCGAAACATACGTTCCATGATCCGCGGTCTGGCTTTTTCTCATATGTGAGTTTATCCACAGCAATACCTTCAGGAAGAATATGATAAGCTACGAACATATTAACCACATTGAATGGGTTTTCGTAGTCATCCTTAATAGATATCTCCTGGCCTGTTTCTTTGACATAGTCATACCATGCAGGAGTACCATACCACTCTTTACACTTCTCAACAAGTTGTTCGAAAGTCTCAATGCCAGCTTTATCCTTGAGAACGGCGTCAGTCTCTGCAAACACAGTCCATTTAACCATACACTCTTCTGGGCAATAAAGTTTAGCACCATCACGGTTTGTAGCCTGTCCTGTCTGATTATAACTATACTTGATGCCCTTATTTTCCTTCTGTAACAATTTATAAAGACCAGTCTTCTGCAGGGCCTCATACATAATCTTCATATCGCCCTCTACCCTCATCTGCTCATCTGGAGTACGGTTAATACGTGGCACTACATTAGAGCAAACATGCAAGATACCATTGATAGCCTTAATATCACCATCAAGGATTGCAGAAGTACCATTAAGTGAAGATTTACCCTTATATGGTCCATCAGTGAATGTTTCAGCCTTTATACTACGGCTTATCAGAAGTGTAGGACAATAAACAGTTCCCTGAATATTCATCTGCTGGAATATATTACCAGAAAGATGATACTTACAGATATCCTCACAAAGAGAGTCAGACATCAATGCTATCTTATCCATTACGTTAAGAGAGAAGAAGTTTTCATTCTCTGCAATACCATTGTGCTTGAATCGTGGATTCTCATCTCTGTAAAGAGAATCCAGATACAAGCTTACGCCTTCATTCTGAGGAGCGAAACAAGTATATTCAAGGTAAGTAGAAAGTTTCTTGTCATACTGACACTTCTTAAGAATGGCATTGAAGGCAGTAAGATTTTC
>JAGHTW010000129.1 GCA_018065145.1 Candidatus Prevotella equi | reverse complement strand
GGGAATTTTGCAATAAACATGGAAGTTTATGAAAGAACAAACATTAGAAGAAATAAAAAAGATTGCAGCGCAGACACTACCTGTGGGAAGCAAACTTTGGCTATATGGTTCCAGAGCAAGAGGTGACGCCCGCAATGACTCCGACTGGGATGTTATCATACTATTGGATAAACCATCTGTTGACAAAGAAGATTTCGACAGATTGGGCTATCCGTTTGTTCTTTTGGGATGGCAGACAGGTGCTGATATTAATCCCCAACTTTACACCATCAACGATTGGAAGAGACACAACATAACACCGTATTATGCAAATGTAGAACACGATAAGCAGGTAATCTATGAGTCTTAACGAGCAGCAACGCAAAGACCTTGTTAAACTTTATTGGGACAAGGCAACCATGACTTGGGATGAGCTAGAAATATGTGAACAGACCAAACGATGGAATATGGCAGCAAACAGAATGTATTATGCTCTGTACCATGCCGTATGCGCCCTAATGGTACACGATGGTCATCCAGTTCCTAAACATAAAGGTTCAAAACAAGTTCTTGGAGAACGATACATATTAACGGGTAAGATGCCAACGGAATATGGTCGTTTGTATGCACAGCTGGCTACATTGCGTGAGCGAGCTGACTATGACATAATCTTCAAGGCGGACGAAGATATAATAACCTCTTTCAAACCTCGTGCAGAAGCTTTGATAAAGTTCATAGAAACTGCTGTGTTATAATGCAACATTCTTTCTTCACTTCAACATCCTACGATGTGAGAGAAAATAATTTTTCTTTCTCCATAAACACTGATATGGATCTGCTAAATCTGTAAAATCTGCGTAAGAAATTATTGTCTCGTAGATTATGTAGATTTAGCAGATTTCATTTGTTGTATACTGGTTTTACGCTTTTTTCCTGGAAATTATTTTGTGTTATGGAAAAGTTTTTGTAATTTTGCAAATGTCTTATGAGCGGAATGAATATGCCTCACTTATCAGAGTTAAACATAAACAAATGAAACAAACCATACAATATATTTTATTCGCTGTAGCATTGCTACTATGTAGTATCGGCACTGTAAATGCAAAGGTAATATCAGGCAGTTGTGGAACCGAGATGACTTATTCACTTGATACCGAAACGGGTGTATTGAACATAGAAGGAAAGGGAATGATGAAGAATTGGTCTTATTATGATTATGTTCCTTGGTATTATAGCAGTTCTTATATCAAAACCGTTACGATTTCGGATGGTGTGACCTCTATAGCAACATATGCTTTTTGTGATTGTTCTAATCTTACCTCTATCAATATCCCAAAGAGTGTGACCACAATAGGATCAGAAGCATTTAGAGGTTGCTCTGGTCTTTCAAAAGCAGAGTTTGCAAGTCTAGAGTCTTTGTGTAAAATCACTTTTGATAACAGTGGTGCCAATCCTTTGTCATATGCACACAATTTATATATTAACGGTAAAGAAATAAAAAACTTGGTAATCCCTAACACTTTGACCTCAATAGGAAGTTATGCCTTCTATAATTGTTCTGGTCTTACCTCCGTAACCATACCTAACAGTGTAACATCAGTAGGATTAGAAGCATTTTCTGGTTGCTCTGGTCTTTCAAAAGCAGAGTTTGCAAGTCTAGAGTCTTTGTGTAAAATCAGGTTTGATAGCAGTGGTGCCAACCCTTTGTCATATGCACACAATTTATATATTAACGGTAAAGAAATAAAAAACTTGGTAATCCCTAACACTTTGACCTCAATAGGAAGTTATGCCTTCTGTAATTGTTCTGGTCTTACCTCTGTAACCATACCTAACAGTTTAACATCAATTGGATTATGTGCCTTCGCAGGATGCTCTGGACTTATTAATACTGAGTTCTCAAGCATAGAGTCTTTATGCAAGATAAATTTCGGAACTCTTGCAAATCCATTACACTATACGCACAATCTACATATTGATGGTAAAGAACTAAAAGACTTAGTTGTTCCTAACAATGTGTCATCTATAGGCAGTTTTGCATTTGAGGGTTGTTCCAGTTTTTCCACTGTGATCATACCTAATAGTGTTACATCAATAGGCCATTTTGCCTTCGATGGGTGTTCTGGAATATTAGACTTTATAAATCTTAGTTCTGCCCCACAGTTAAATGCTGGTTCATTGCCTACTACAGCAACAGTGCACGTATTGAACGGTTGTAAGAGTGCATATTCTGTATCTTCTGCATGGAATGGATACAGCATCGTAGAGGATGCGGAGACTTTCTTTCCTATTGAATCTGTATCTTTTGAAAATGAGAAGATGTATGTGAAGATTGGTTCAGTGTTCAAACTGACTCCAGCAATTGATCCTTCTAGCGCACCAGCAAGCATCTATGACTTGATATGGATGTCTTCTGACCCAAGTGTGCTTTACCTTGATCAGAATACTCAACGCTTTATGGCTATGAAGGAAGGTACGTCAACGGTAACTGTTACAGCTATTGATGCCAACGATAATATAAAGACAGCACAGGTGACTGTACATGTCGGCGATGGCATAGACCCAGAAGAGTCTGGTGACCCACAGTGTGAGGCTCCTATCGTGAAATACACTAATGGTAACATCATCTGCATAAGTGCAACGGATGATGCCGTTTGTCACTACACATATAAGATTTCTGGTGAGGGCGAGGGAACGGATACAGGCTCTTCTGCTGGCACACCAATGAAGATTGAGATTACGGCATACGCTACAGCAGATGGCTACCGTCAGTCAAATGACACTATTAAGAACTTTGATTATGTGCCTTCCAATTCAAGCTTAAAGTGTGACGTCAACGGCGACGGTAAATTAAATATGGAGGATGCCAACATCGTTGTTAATACCTTCCTTGGCAAGTAGTTCGATTCTCTAAATAAGCTGACAATTATCTGCTATATCTGTAAAATCTGCGTGAGAAAATGTATCTCGCGGATTATGCAGACATAGCAGATTTCTTTGTTGTGCTGTATTGGTTTTGTGCTTTTTTACATAATTATTTTGTATTACAAAAACAATAGTTCGTTAAAACATAGGCAAATATTTGGTGGTTAAGAAAAAACTTTGTAACTTTGCAGACAGCTTTTCGATGAAACCAAGAAGATAGTTCAACTTATGAAAAACAGAAACAGACCAGATGATTCGCCAGCTCGCTTTAATGTTCAGTTCTTGGAAGATGCAAAGGATTTTTTGATGGAACTGGACAAAGATGTTCGCCGTGAGGTGTTGGAAAATGTAACTGCTGCAACGAAAACAGTGAATGTTATGCTGTTTAAGAAACTAAGGGGAACGGAAATCTGGGAATTCAGAGCAAGAGTGAAAGGCTTGCAATATAGGCTTCTATCCTTTTGGGATGCGAAAACGAAATCCATGGTGATAGTAACACACGGATTTGTCAAAAAGAAGCAAAAGACTCCGGATAAGGAAATTAAGAAAGCAGAGAGAATAAGAAAAGATTATCTAAACAAAATATGATATAGAATATGGAGGAAAGCAAAAACTACAAAATGTACTCGCTTGAGTCAATGCTTGATGAGGAATTCGGAAAAAAGGGAACTCCAGAGCGTGAAGCTTTTGAACTGAGAGTAGAACGCAAAGTAGCGGATATGGATAAGGCTTCTTACCATATTACGCTTCCAGTATCCTTGCACAAACTTATTACAGAGAAAGCAAATGAACTGGGTACAAACATCAGTGCTTATATTACATCTGTGATGAATAGGGAATTATTAGTCGGTGTGTGATTCAGACCCATCATAGGCGGCATTATTGCATTACAGAAGCAAGGCATTGCGTACATGAACAATGTACTCAATGCCTTTTCTTCATTACACAAACAATCAGAAAGAATGCGTGTCAGTTACTTTTGACACGCACTCTTGTTTCTAATACAAAGGAAATTGCGGATTGTTCAGATATAGCAGATTTCTTTATTGTGCACTATTGGTTTTGTGCTTTTTTACATAATTATTTTGTATTATAAAAAAGTTTTTGTAATTTTGCATCGATTTTGCGACTTGACTATTGTCATTCATGTCAACATCCGACCGTTGTAGGACTCTGTTGTATGGAGGAAACTAATGGCAGATGCACAAGAATGACGTTAGAAAGGATGCAGAAGAAAGAGAAAGTCAACCCCAATCGTAATGGGGAATTTTTATCACTAAACCAATTTTCATAGGTATGAAAGTACTTAAATTTGGCGGAACAAGCGTAGGTTCCGTTGAGAGTATCCTAAGCCTCAAGAGTATTGTTGAGAAGGAGGCAAAGGAACAGTCTGTAATTATTGTCGTAAGCGCTTTGGGTGGCATTACCGACAAACTTCTTGAAACAAGCCGTCTGGCACTTGCACATGACGACCGTTGGCGTGATGAATTTGATGCTATTGTGGATAGACATCACCGTATGATTGATACGATCATCACCGACACCCAGGACCGTGAGAAACTATTCAACACCGTTGACACTCTTCTTGAGCAACTTCGCTCCATTTACTTCGGTGTTTACCTTATACACGACCTTTCGAAAAAGACACAGGACGCTATCGTTGCCTATGGTGAGCGATTGAGTTCCAATATAGTAGCGACACTCATCAAGGGTGCGCGCTGGTTTGATTCACGCAACTTTATCAAGACCATAACAAAGCAGCAAGGACACGTGCTGGACGTGGAAGTGACAAACAAACTCGTCAAGCAGACCTTCTCCGTGATGCCTCGCATCTCTCTTGTGCCAGGATTCATATCAAAGGACAGCACAAGCGGTGAGACAACAAACCTTGGTCGCGGCGGCTCAGACTATACTGCTGCAATAATAGCAGCTGCACTCGATGCTGATGTGCTTGAGATATGGACTGATGTGGATGGCTTTATGACAGCAGACCCACGTGTTATCAGTTCTGCTTATCCTATTAAGGAACTGTCTTACGTGGAAGCAATGGAGCTTTGTAACTTCGGTGCAAAGGTTATCTATCCACCAACGATTTATCCTGTTTGTGTAAAGAATATACCTATAAAGGTTAAGAATACATTCAACCCAGAGGCAGAGGGCACTATCATCAAAGAGAAGATAGAAGGTGACCATAAGCCTATCAAGGGTATCTCGTCAATCAATGGCACTGCGCTCATCACCGTAACCGGTCTTTCTATGGTTGGTGTCATTGGTGTTAACCGCCGTATCTTCACGACTCTTGCAAACAACGGCATCTCTGTCTTCATGGTTTCTCAGGCTTCTTCTGAGAACTCTACGTCCATCGGTGTTAAGGAAGACGATGCAGAGGCAGCAGTAAAGGTTCTTAACGAAGAGTTTGCCAAGGAAATAGCTACGGGTGCTATGTATCCAATGCACGCAGAAGGTGGACTTGCAACAATAGCAATCGTTGGTGAGAACATGAAGCATACACCTGGTATTGCAGGTAAGCTGTTCGGAACACTCGGACGTTCTGGTATCAGCATCATTGCTTGTGCACAGGGTGCGTCAGAGACAAACATCTCTTTTGTTGTAAGCAGCAAGTTCCTTCGCAAGTCTCTTAATGTAATCCACGACTCTTTCTTCCTTTCAGAATACAAGGTATTGAACCTCTTTATATGCGGTGTAGGTACTGTTGGCGCAAAGCTTATCAAGCAGATTCACTCACAGTACGAAAGTTTGAAGGAAGATTCACAACTGCTTCTTAATGTGGTTGGTATAGCATCGTCAAAGAAGGCTATCTTCAATCGCGATGGTATTGATTTGGAAAACTACAAGGAGTTGCTCGATGCATCAGAAAATTCTGATACGCAGAAGATGCTTGATGGCATTATTGGCATGAACATCTTTAACTCGGTGTTCGTGGATTGTACAGCATCAAAGGATGTTGCAACAATCTATCAGCCATTGCTGGAGCACAACGTGAACGTCATTGCTGCAAACAAGGTTGCTGCTTCTGGCGATTACGAGAACTACCGCAAGCTTAAGGATACAGCTTTGCGTTGTGGTGTGAAGTTCCGCTTTGAGACAAATGTAGGCGCTGGTTTGCCTATCATCGGTACTATCAATGACCTAAAGAACTCTGGTGATAAGATTCTGAAGATTGAAGCTGTGCTTTCTGGTACTTTGAACTATATCTTTAACTCAATAAGCGAAACCGTTCCGTTCTCAGAGACTGTCAAGCAAGCAAAGGAACTGGGCTTTGCAGAGCCTGATCCACGTATAGACCTTAGCGGTATGGACGTTGTTCGCAAGCTCGTTATTCTTACTCGTGAGGCTGGTTACCGCGTGGAGCAGAGTGACGTTGTGAAGAACTTGTTCGTTCCTGATGAGTATTTCGAGGGTAGCGTTGATGATTTCTGGAAGAAGCTTCCACAGCTTGACGCAGAGTTTGAGGCAAAGCGCAAGCCTTTGGTTGAAAAGAACTGCAAGTGGAGATTCGTGGCAAAGATGGAGGTCAATGCAGACGACACCGTCAGCACTAGCGTAGGTCTTCAGGAAATACCGCTCAACCACTCGTTCTATGAGCTGGAGGGCAGTAACAATATCGTTACGCTCACGACCAAGCGTTATAAGGAATATCCTATGCTCATTCAGGGATTCGGTGCTGGTGCCAGCGTAACTGCTGCCGGCGTATTTGCTAACATATTGAGTATCGCAAACATTTAACACAAACATGAAGACTATAATAATTCTCGGCGATGGCATGGCCGATAACCCGATAGAAAAGCTTGGAGGTAAGACTCCGCTGCAATATGCCAAGACTCCTTATATGGATATGCTGGCAAAGATGGGACGCACGGGACGTCTCGTAACTGTGCCGGAAGGTTATATGCCTGGTAGCGAGGTTGCTAACACAGCGATTCTGGGTTACGACCTTGACAAGGTGTATGAGGGTAGGGGACCACTTGAGGCTGCATCAATAGGCTATGACATGGCAGATGATGATCTTGCACTGCGTTGTAATATTATATATGTCAACGACGGAAAGATAATCACTCACAATGGAGGTGACCTCTCAACAGAGGATGCTGGTCCGCTGATTGACCTGTTGAACGAGAAACTTGGCACGGACAAGGTAAAGTGGATTCGCGGAATACAGTATCGACACCTTCTTATAATAAAAGGTGGCAGCAAACACATTATGTGCAATCCTCCTCATGACCACCCAAACGAGGAATGGCGTCCATTGCTTGTCACTCCTCTGCCAGGCAAAGAAGATTTCAAGGAAGAAGGACGTATGACTCCACAGGAAACCTGTGATTTATTGAACGACCTGATACTGAAGTCTGTCGATGTTCTTGCACAGGCACCGCTGAACATAAAGAGAAAGCAGGAAGGTAAGCGACTTGCAAACATTATCTGGCCATGGAGTGGGGGATACCGCCCTGCTATGCAGACGCTTAGTGAGCAGTATCCTGCAGTTAAGACAGGTGCTGTTATCTCTGCCGTTGACCTTATTCAGGGCATAGGCAAGTATGCAGGACTTGATATTGTTAAGGTGGAAGGTGCAACAGGACTCTGGGACACCAACTATGAAGGCAAGACACAAGCTGCTATAGAAAATCTTCGTACCAAAGACTTCGTTTTCCTGCATGTGGAAGCAAGTGATGAAGCTGGTCATGATGGCGAGGTTGACCTGAAGGTTAAGACTATAGAGAACCTTGACAGTCGCATGATAGGACCTATCTACGAAGAGGTAAAGACATGGAACGAGCCTGTTTGTATTGCTGTGCTACCGGACCATTATACCCCGGTAGAGATGCGAGTACACGTAGGCGAGCCTGTGCCATTCATAATATATTACCCTAGTATAGAACCTGACAGCGTTCAGACATACGATGAGTTCACATGTGTAAACGGCAGCTATGGCGTACTGCGTTTACAGCAATTTATGCAAACATTAATGAAATAAGATATGCAATACTATTCAACAAACAAAAAAGCACCTATCGCTACCCTTGAGAA
>JAGHTW010000041.1 GCA_018065145.1 Candidatus Prevotella equi | reverse complement strand
AACCTTAAGGTGATGGACATCACTGCAACAGCCATGTGCATGCAGAACAATCTGCCTATCTATGTCTTCAACATGGACATCGTAGGCAACCTGAAGAAGGTTATGGAAGGTGAAGAAATCGGCACCCTCGTACACAACTAATTCTATACAAAAAACAAGGGTAAAAACAGTCGTTTTACACCCCTTATGTAATAGTGCCACTTTTACCGAGTAATCGTGGCACGATTACTCGGTAAAAGCATTACGATTACAGTGTAAAAGTGGCACGATTACAGAGCCCCTTTCAAACGCTTAGTTTTCAATAACTTACAAACATGAAAAATGCGGTCTAAGGATTTTAACCCTCAGGCCGCATTTTTACGTTTATTTCGCGTTTGTTTTGCGTTTTAGTATTAAATTTTTTTGCGCGATATTGTACCCCCTCCCTCTAGGGAGGGCCGGGGTGGGTCCCTTACTTCACCGCTGTTTCTTCTTTGTATTTCCAGTGTGCGGCGGCGCCTTGTTCTGCTTCGTAGTCCATGCGCTCAGAGCGTATCTGTATCTCTACCCAGTTACAGTCTGGTCCCATGACGGTCATCTGAAGAGCCTGGTAACCAGAGGGTTTAGGGTTAGACACCCAGTTCTTTATTCTGTCTGGATGAATGCGGTAGAGCATTGCGATGACATTATAGATGCGCCAACAGAAAAGTTTCTCAATATCGATGTTGCCATTAGGTTGCGGCAGTGCCTCTGAAGGGGTAGGGCACAGGTCCTGTGTCTCCTTTGGCTGCTGCACCTCCCATGGTGCTGTCGTGATATTCTCCGGCACCTTATATACTATACGCGTGGCGAAGAGGTCATACACATCGTCAAACTCCTTATGGTCGATGCGCATCTTACGCCAAATGCTGTATATAGACTTCATGCGATAGAGGAATTCATACTCTATGCCTAAGTCGTCAATCATGGCGCGTATAGGAAGAGCAAACGTCTTGAACACCATCTCGCACGATGCCTCAGACTCCTGCAGCAGTCTCTTCAGTTTTGCGTAATCCTCGGGATAACCTATTCTGATACAGGTGTCCTGCAATTCTTTCTGCTCTGCATGCATACCGAGACGTTCTGCCAACGGCGCCACGTTCTCAAGGATGTCGTCGATGAGTGCCTGTAATGTCTCAGCATTGATATCTTCGCCTTTGTCGTAAGCGCTGGCAGTGTTGCGCAGAGTGTCGAGAGTATCGTTGACGGTATTTATCTGTTGTAACTCTTCCTGGGTGAAGTTTGTTTTAACGAACATCCTATTTGAATGTGAACAGTGAATAGAAACCTGTGATGGTGAATACCTGCTTGATTTCAGGAGAAACGCCAGTAATTGTTATATCGCCGCCCTTTGCTATGGTAGCCTTGCGGAGTGAGAGGAACAGGCGCAGACCAGAAGAAGAGATGAACTCCAACTGTGAGCAATCAAGTACGATGTGCTTATCTGCGTTATCTACCAATGGCTCCATGTCAGCAGAAAACTGTTGTGCTGCCTGTGTGTCAAGACGTCCGATAAGGGTACCGGTGATAGTGTTCTCGTTTTGTGAAATGTTCAGTGTCATAGTTTTATTCTTTTGTTTGTTTGTAAATCATTGTAAGTTTGTTTTGTTCGTTTTCTCTCTCGTAGTGCACCTCTTCCATAAGCTGTTTGACAAGGAAAATGCCCAATCCGCCTATACCTCGTTCCTCTGCTGACAGAGTGATGTCGGGATCCTCCGCTGCCGTAGGGTCAAAAGGCGCTCCGTTGTCTGAAAGGATAAAGGTAAGTGTGTCGCCCTCTGCCTCCATATCGAGAATGACGGGTTGTCCCTTCTCTTCGCCGTAGGCATAGTTCATGACGTTCACCACGGCTTCCTCAAGTGCAAGGTTCAGTTGAAAGACAGCAGGCATGGGGAGCATCAGTTCCTCGCCTATTATCTCTATCCATTCCCCCAGTTGAGGTACTTCGGAAACGTCGTTTGTCAGTTTAAGAGTCTTGTGCATTGCTTCAAAATAAATTATTCGCAAAATTACAAAAAATATTTTAACAACACAATATTTTTATATAAATTATGAGATAAATCGTATTTTTGTTTGTATTTTTGTTATATATTTCATTTAATTATATTAATTTTGTGTGCATTTGTATGTCAATATTTTGAAAGATGAAACGAAACTTAACTCTATTTTTATGCCTTGCGTTATTTGTTTCGGCTAAGGCACAGACAACGTTTGTATGCAACGGTGAGTCGATGGTCTCTTCGGCAGAACGACTCTATGTAAACCCGGCGATGAAGACAAAGGAGAAAGCCTTTACCTTTGCCCATGTCAAGGATGCCCTGCGCTATGTTGAGAGCACACCGTCAGAGACACTCCGCAACATCTACATCGAACCATCAGTCTATTGGATTGACAATCCCGATGATGATGCCGTCCGCATACCAGAAGAAGGGTCGGCAGTGCCTTTCGGAATGAAGGTGAAGATGTCCAATGTAAAGCTTGTCGGATTATCAGAAAACCCACAGGATATTATACTTGCTTCCAACCGTGGTCAGACACAGGGAGCAGAAGGTAATTTTACCATGTTTTATGTCGAGGGAGACAACGTCCAGGCAGAGAATATTACGTTCGGAAACTACTGTAATGTTGACCTTGTATATCAGCGTGACAATACCCTCAGCAGAACAAAAAGAAAGGATGCTATAGTACAAGCGCAACTTGCTATATGTAAGGGAGATAACTATAAGATGCGTAACTGTCACTTTATCTCCCGATTAAACCTTTGTCCGTTTGTTGGAGTAGAGAATATTCAGTTTGATGATTGTTACTTTGAATGCACCGATGATGCCCTTGCTGGAACAGCCATCTATAACCACTGTCGTTTCACCTTCTTTTCCTCAAAACCCTTCTATACGACACATGGAAAAGGAGCACGATTCATAGACTGTGACATACACACAAAGACGCGTGGTACGCAATATCTGACAAAGGTGTCTGGACCTGTTTCGATGGAGCGTTGCCGATGGACCAGCGAGGACCCAAACTTGAAGATAGAATGGGCGAAGCGTGCCGATCCGAAGAATGTATGTCTAATGTCTGCTTGTACGCTTAACGGAAAAGCCCTCGACGTGCCTACGCCAACAGAGCCACTGCCTGTTGATTTGCCTGCTTTTGAGGTGAAGGTGCAGAAAGAGATAATACCAGGACGATGGACGCTTGATTGTTATAAGCCTTTTGATACAGAGAAATACGGTTGGGAACCGGATAAGAGTCGCTCTTCATGGGGTTATGCTGAGGGAATAGACGGTGGCGAAGGCTCATGGGGACTTGTACAGTTGCAGCGTGGTGCAAGAATGATGTACACGCCGAAGGATGAGTTTGCGCCAGTTACAAAGCAGGAGTGTATCGTTACCCTTGATCCATGCAAGGCACCAGGACAAGGCTTCGGTTCTGCTACAGGACAGTATCTCGACATCTGCATAAAGTTTGACACTCGTTCGCTGACAGGCTATGGCATACGATTCATCCGCGTGCCAGACTATGACCATGCCGTAGAGGCATATCTCGTGGAGTATTCCGATGGCAATGTCTTCCGGCTCAGCCAGCGACAGCGTTGTGATTTGTTTAAGCCTGGGTGCGAAGTGACACTGAAGGCTGACGGAGGAAATCTCAAGGCAACAGTGAAGCAGGGTGGTGCAGAACAGCTCTTTGAGGCGCAAATGCCTAATCCTAACACATTTGCAGGATTCCACCTACAGCACACAGGCAGCGTAGGAGCCTCTGCAACTGTAATCAAATCTATCAAATTAAAGTAACAATAATTAACCTTTTAACATTTTTTAATCACTTTTTTATATATAATAGGTGAAAAAATATTAATTTTGTGCGCATAAAAAACCAAAATTTATTAATAACTTTATTTACTAACTTAAAAACTATCAATTATGAAGAAAATTTATTCTCTTCTTGCGATGGCGCTAATGCTGCTTACAAGCAGTGCTGCGTTTGCATTTGATTGGACAGTACCAGAGACACGTGGGGTTGTTGGTCCTATTGATGGTCTGTACTGTTACATTGTGAACGTTGCTGCACAGCGTCAGATGGTGGGTCGTCAGACGATCCATGATTGGAGCACAACGACCGGTCTTGCCGATGACGGCGTGGAAGGTCAGCGTTGTAAGCTCGTGGTGAAGGATGGTGCGTATTACATCCTCCGTGCTTCTGACAGTAAGCACAACTTCCGTAGTGGTGCTAATGAGATGCACGTGGATATGGCTTCTCAGGGTCATGATCTCTTCGTTTTTGTGCAGATGCCAAATGGCAATTACCAGATTAAGTCATCTCCTGATGATGACCTCTATGGCGCAAAGTCTGCTGAAGAGTGCTGGGGTTGGATGGGCGCTGATGCAGAACATCCAAACCACATCTATCCAAACATCAACCCTGCTGCCTATGATCCAGCAAACACAGAGTGGCAGTTGGTTGAGGATATGCGTGCAGTAATTGCAGAGAAGGCTGCGGATGCTGAAAGTGTATATTCTAATATAGACCTTACTGCTATTCATGACATCTTTGTAAATACTAATGCAACAGCTGAAGAGCTTGCATGGGCTGCTGGTGATGGTCTTGCTGAGGCTATTTCTAAGGCAAGATCAGAAGGTATCGATTTCGCTTCTGCTACCGTTGAATCTCCTGTAGATGCTTCTGAAATAATCAATAACCGTTCTTTTGAAAACGGTGATCTCACAGGTTGGTCTATCAATAAGTCTAAGGATACAGGTGTTTATCCAAACACAAATGGAACATACACTTGTGACAATACCGATGGAGACTATATCTTCAACACATGGGATCAGGGTAACAAGGTCTCTCAGAAGGTATATGCATTGCCTGATGGACTTTACGCAGTTTCTGCTATGGTTACTTCCAGCGATGACTGTACAAATGTTTACCTCGTTGCAAATGACCAGCATAAGGTTGTAACCTTGATGAAGGGTCCTGATGGACGTAAGCAGACACATCTTACTGATGCTACACTTGGTATATTTGTAAAGGGTGGCGTATTGGAAATTGGTGCTGTTGGTTCTGCTGATGCAGGTGCAGCTGAGAAGGAAGGTATTGTTGCTGGCGTTGACTGGACAGACAACGGTGGCTGGTGGTGGTACAAGGCTGATAACTTCCGCCTGACATACTACGGTCCACAGAATGATGAGGCAAATGCTAAGTGGCTTGATATCAACTATCCTGAATACGAAGAGGATTACCTCCTCTCTAATGACGTCAAGGAAAAGTGGAATGGTTTCCGTGATGAATTTAATGCAGCAACCGATGATGCTGGAAGAGAAGCAGCTCTAGCTAATCTTGAAGGCATGAAGGCTGAGATCGCAGAAAACGAACAGGCATGGGCTGATTATCAGGCTAAGCTTGAAGTTGCTAAGACAACAGTGGAAGGATGTGATGAAACAGCCCAAGAGGTTATAGAACTCGCTGATTATCTGGATATGGACGTAGAGGACATCATCAATGCTAAGGAGATTACAACTGAAGGTCTTAAGGAAGAGTGCGAAAAGGTTGAAGGCATGATTACCGCTGCTAAGCGTCGTCTTAAAAATGGTACTGATGTTACCTTCTATATGAAGAATCCAAACTTTAACGATGCTTCTGGTTGGCAAGGCGATCCTGCGATAAACAACAAGTGTGGTGAGAAGTATAACGCTGGTAAGTTCGAGGTTTATCAGGAGGTTAGTGATCTTCCTATGGGTCTTTATGAGGTTTCTATGCAGGGCTTCTATCGTAAGTATCGTGATGATGATGATAACAAGACCGCTTGGTACAATGTATTTGAATCTACAGAAGATGCTCATACATACAAGGCAGGACAGCCAGATCCTTTGGCATTCGTATTCATGAATGACTCTAAGACTCCATTGAACTGCGTATATGACTTCACACGTGATATAACATACGAAGACGATAAAAATATCTGTGGATTCTATGAAGGAACAAAATACTCAATGGACCCATATAACAAGTATGCATATCCTAATGATATGGCATCTGCTGCACGTGCATTTGCCCAGACTGTAGATGGAGTTCCTGCATATCAGGTTTCTGCTTACGGTCTTGTTGCAAAGGATGGTGATAAGCTTCGTATTGGTGTCAAGGGTGATCTCGGTACTGCTTCTGAACCTATGTGTTCTTGGGCTATCTTTGATAACTTCAAACTTACCTTCCGTCAGAAGGATCCAGAAGTTATTGCTAAGCTCCTCCCTGAGGTTGTTGCAAAACTTGACCTTACAAAGCCAATGGGTGCTGACGTTAAGCAGGAGGCTCTGGAAGCTATCAGTACTGCAGAGACAGCAGAAGATAACAACGCAAAGTTTGAGGCTCTCGTTGTACTTTACTCTGCTTCTTCAAAGATTGATGCTTCTGTAGAAAACTTCGAGACTCTTGGTGCAAAGCTCGAGACTTTCAGTACCGCTATTTCTGACTCACAGGCAAAGCAAGAGGTTAAGGATGCTGCAGGTGAATATTACGAAGAAACTAACGCTTTGTTTGAAAGCGGTGATATGACAGACGCTCAGAGCGTAGAGGCAATTGCTGCTGTTGACGAGTGGATGGAGAAGCTTGCTATACCTGATTACGAATCAGCTTCTGATGATGACCCAGTTGAAATGACATCTATGATCAAGGATGCTGACATCACTGCTCTTGCTGACAAGGCAGACAAAAATAAGACCGCTGAGGGTTATACTACTGGTACATACGGCGCTTGGAGCTATGTAAAGAACGGTGGCAATGGACCTGCATTTAATAGTGGTAATGCTGTTGAGTTCTGGAATGATAAAGTAACTTCTCTCTACTTTGACTTCAATCAGGTTGTTGTTGGATTGCCAGAGGGTACATACGAACTGACAGCAATGGCTGGTAACAGCTTCAACGGACAGGCTCCTGGTGAGAACGGTGGTCGCGCAGTTCTCTATGCTGAGGTAGGCGAGAAGGAGACTCCTGCTTATGGTGAGTATGCTACAGCGGTAGTACCACAGGAAGATGCAGCTGATGTACGTGCTTCATACACCATCACATTCAAGGTAGGTGAAGGTCAGGATGCCAAGATTGGTTTCAAGACCGTTGGTAAAATGGATGCTCGCTGGTTTACCTGTGATGACTTTAAACTTTATTACTACGGTAAGGAGAGTAAAAAGGATTTGACACCTGATGATGAGGAAACAGATGCTAAGGGCGTGAAGTCTAATGAGGCTCCAGTAGCTATCAAGGCTATCTATACTCTCGCTGGTAACAAGGTTTCTTCACTCCAGGAAGGACAGGTGAACATCGTTGTTTATACCGACGACACTGTCAAGAAGATTACTAAGTAAGTCAAATGGCAATAATGATAATGAACTGCGATCTTAAACAGATCTATATATAAATAAGGTGAAGACTGGTGTAGGCCTGATAAAAGGGCTTACTCCAGTCTTTGCATGTTTTTTTACAACGCATAGAGAGCGTGAGAGAGGAACAAAAAACTTCGGACCTTGCTATAAAAGGACTGACACTGGAATAGAATACATCATAAAACGAAAATATATAAATAACCAAATAAAAACTAACCTAAAATGATGATGAGAAACAAAATCTCAAGCGGAAAGCGAACGCTTATGCATAAGGGTAGAAATACCTCTATGCACTTGCTTGCTGCATGCGGACTTCTCCTTGGAGCCGGCATGATGCAGTCATGCGAGAAGGATGTCCTCACTGGACAGCCAGAGTGGTTGGGCAACTCCATCTACGAGCGTCTTCAGGATGGTATAGTTACTAACGATGGTCAGCATCGTACCTTTAACTACACCCTCCGACTTATTGACGACGTAAAGGATGAAGCCGGTAACTCAGCCTTTAAAGACATGTTGTCAAGAACAGGTTCAAAGACTCTCTTTGCAACCCCTGACGACATTTTTACAACATGGTTGAATGGAAGAAGTTATGATGATCTTACCGACCAGGAAAAGAAGCTCATACTTAAGAATTCCATGATCAACAATGCATATCTCGTAGAACTGATGTCAAACGTCAGTGGTAACCCTCCTCAGGAAGGACGTTGCGTACGTAGAGAGACAGAATTGTCTATCTTTGACAATGTACAAACTATGACAGTTGCCGAGATGCCTGTTAATCCTTTCAAGAATGAAGATACTGATGCTTGGAAGAAACTTGTAGCAGAGAACCAGAAGATCAACATCATTAAGGATGGCGAGGCTGCTCCTATGATGCACTTCCTGCCAGACTTCATGAAGACAAACAACATTACCGATGATGACCTCGTTACTATGTCCAACGGTCATTCAAATTCTGTTGAGGAGTCATGGGTAAGCGGCAAGAAGGTAATCAGTGCAGAACAGACATGTAAGAATGGTTACATCTATGTTATTGATGGAGTCATAGAGGGTAGTACCAATATGGCAGAAGCACTTCATCAGCTTCCAAACACACAGATGTGGGCAAAGGCACTTGATAGATTCTCATGTGCAGAGGAAATAAAGGGTGCTGACCTCGTGAAGTTCCGTAGCCTCTTCAATACACAGGATAAACTTTACCAGAAGCGTTACTTCAATTATAGTCCTAACCATTCTTTCCTGAAGGGTGGTGCTCTGGAGGCTGACCTTAATGCCGGTGGCGTTTTGCGACTTGATCCAGGTTGGAACAGGTATTATGTTGACGGATTGAATTTTCATTATGATGGCGCTATGATGGTAGTACCTACCGATGAAGCCCTCCAAAAGTGGTGGGAAGAAGGTGGTGGTAAGGACCTTAAGTCGCGTTTCGGTACTTGGGAGAACCTCGACCACGAGATGCTTGCCAAGCTTATCAACGTAAACATGCAGGAGTCTTTCGTTGCCAGCGTACCATCAAAGTTCAACAGTGTACTTGACTTTACGTCACAGCGTCCACTTGGTATATCAAAGGAACATATCAAGAATGTTGTAATGTGCTGTAATGGTATTATTTACATTGTTGATGAAGTGTATGCACCTGATACATACAGCACAGTAATCTATCCTACGGAATTACAGTCAACAGGTGCTTATGCAGTAACAAACCATGCATTGACAGGTTTCTATGATGCAACATATACATCTTCTGTTGATTTCAGCCCATACCTTACAGCTTACGACTCTCGTTTCTCTCTTATTGTACCTTTCAACTCTACTGTCTCTGGTAATACTTCAGTACAGAAGAAGGGTAAGGTAGTAAGAATATTTGACCCATGTACATACGGCATGGCAGAGCAGAATATCCTTGAGTTTGTATTTGCTGATGGTAAGGTTCAAGGTTACGCTTTTGCGGCAACAGAAGGTCCTACAGGTCTTGAGATAAAATACAATACCTCTATTGCGTTGAAAGCTTCTACTGTCAGAAATCGTCTCTACGATCTTATTGACAACAATATCATAATCGAGAATATTGATGATACCAAGGAATATTACAGGACAAAGAGTGGTGGTTATGTTCGTGCTTATAAGAACGGACAGAATCAGCGTATCTTCCAGGGTGGTCTGCAGATTGAGACTGGCGAGGAGATAATGGTTCCTGATTCATGTATCGTTGATAAGCTGAAGGATGGCGGTAACGGTATTACTTACGGTGTCGCATGCGAGGATATTATGAAGGATGGTACCATCCTCAGTGGTGTTCCTCAGACAGCGTCAAAGTCTGTATATCAGCTTATCTCTGAGGCAGCAGCAAACGGAGAACCATGTAACCTCTTCCTTGAATTGCTTTCAGGTTCTGACTTGATTAAGAACAAAGAGCTTTCTTATGAGTGTGCAGGAGAAGACAATTACAATATAGCTATCTTCGACAGTTATAACTACACCGTTTATGTACCTACTGATGAAAAGATTCAGGAGATGATAAACGACAAGGTTCTTCCAACGTGGGCTGATTATGAAGCTCTTCAGGATGCCGCTGATAATCAGGACCCTGATGCTATTGCTAAGCAGAAGGTGATAAAGGAACGCATCGAGAACTTCCTGCGTTACCACATCCAGGATAATACCGTAATGATGAAGGCTGGTGATATCAAGGAGACATACGAAACGGGTATGCTTAATCCTGTTACCAACCGATTCTATACTCTTGATGTAGCAGCTGATGCTAATGGACTTACCGTATCAGGCAAGTATGTTGATTCAAAGTACAATGCCAAGAAATGTAATGCCTTGACAAACAGCAGTCTTACCAACAAGATGGCTCGTGAATACTGGATAAGCAACAAGGGTAAGTCAGATGCTGAACTTGCAACATCTTCATTTTCATCAGTACATCTCATTGATGGCGTACTTCTCTATAGTGCAGACCAGGTAAAGGAATGGGATCCTACTCCTTCATATGCAAGAGCAATTCGTCGTAAATAATAAAAGTTTTTTCAGTCATGAAATACAATATATATAATACAATATCTCGATGCAGAGCTCTTGTGCTGGCAATATGCCTGTTTATGTGCTCAGCAGCCGCGATGGCACAGATAACATCCGTGCATGGTACCGTAAGTGACGACTTCGGACCACTCATGGGTGCTGCCGTTTGCGAGATTGACGGCAATGGCCGTATCATAGAATCTACTGTCACCGATATGAACGGTAACTTCGTCATGAAGGTGAAGAATGAAAAGGATAAGTTGCGTATCTCTTTCGTAGGTTTGAAGACACAGACATTCAAGTTCGACAAATCTACATTTGATGTGAAGCTTGAGTCTGCTACAACCCTTCAGGAGGTGACTGTAAAGTCAAAGAAGCGTATGACAGGTAACTCACTCCCTATCCCAGAGCGTGAGGTGTCATTCTCAAGTCAGTCTATCTCTACAAAGGAATTCGAGGGACTCGGTATCAATACTATCGACGAGGCTCTGCAGGGACGTATCGCAGGTCTTGATATCGTTGGTAACTCAGGTAACCTCGGTTCTGGTTCTACCATGCGTCTGCGTGGTTCTGGTTCTCTGTCATCACTGACAGATGGTAGCCCACTTATTGTTGTTGATGGTAATGTACGTGACCTTGATCTCTCTAACTTCGATGCTTCTACATCCAACGAGGATAAGTTCGCGGAGCTCCTTAATATCAATACAGAGGATATCGCGTCTATCACAGTTAAGAAGGATGCTGCCGCAACAGCCATCTATGGTTCACAGGGTAGTAACGGTGTTATCGAAATCACAACAAAGCGTGGTGTTAGAGGTAAACCAAAAGTATCTTATTCCCTCAAGCTGACAGCCACATATCAGCCAAAGGGTCTTGACATGCTCTCTGGTGATGACTATACTATGTTGCTGAAGGAGTCATACTTCAACCCAGAGCAGAGTTCTGCTGCAAGTAATATCAACGAAATCAACTACGACCAGACATGGCCAGAGTGGAGACAGTATGACGACAACACTGACTGGCGTGACGCTGTAAGAAAGTGGGGTCTCCGACAGAACCATTACATCACAGTATCTGGTGGTGGTGAGAGAGCTACTTTCCGTATCTCTGGTGGTTTCGATAATGAGACAGGTCAGATGCTCGCACAGAAGCTTCAGCGTTTCTCTACACGTGTGAACCTTGACTATAACATTTCACAGCGTATCCGCGTGCAGACAAACTTCTCTCTTGTCTATACAAAGAACTTCAAGAATTCTGATGACCTTCTTGGCATTGCCCAGAAGAAAATGCCTAATATGAGTATCTACGAAGAAGATCAGTATGGCAATGATACCGACGTTTACTATAACATGCTTCAGAGTGGATATTACAAAGGTAGCGATATCTTCGATAAGGATCAGCGCGTATATGTAAACCCTGTAGCAAGTGCTTATCTCGCAAAGAATGTAGATACAAAGTACGATATCTGTCCAGACCTCGTTATCAACTACGAGCTTCTTGGTATGGATGAGGATCATCATCGTCTGACATACCGTGGTCAGGTGTATATGAATATCTTCAATAGCTACAACGACTCTTTCTATCCATCAGAACTCGTAACAACAGACTGGCATGCTGGTCATAATACATCTGGTATCTTCAGCTCAAAGAGTGTAAACCTTACAACCAAGCACACTCTTACCTTCATACCATCGTTCCGCAACAAGGATCATTCTGCTATGGTCTTTGGTCGTATGGAGCTTAACACTGGTTCATCAAGTTCACAGTCAACAAACGGTAAGGGACTTCCTTCTGGCGGTATAGAAAGCCCTAACGCAGGTGGTATGGTTACTGGTCTTGGTTCTTCTTTTAATGAGGGACGTTCCATGAACTTCAGTGTATCTGGTCACTATGCATACAAGAGCCGTTATAACCTCGACTTCACATTGCGTGCTGATGGTACTACACGTTTCGGTCCAGACCGCAGATGGGGCCTCTTCCCTTCTGTATCACTCCGTTGGAACGTTATTGATGAGCCTTTCATGAAGAAAATTCGTGAGAGTGGAATCATCAACGAATTCGGTATCAGCCCAAGCTGGGGTTATGTAGGTGCACAGCCTAACAGAGACTATCTCTACACCTCAAAGTATGGTTCTGCTGCACAGTACCTTGGACTTAGTGCTATGACACCACAAAACCTGAAGCTCACAAACCTTCAGTATGAGGATGTAAACACATTCAACCTCGGTATTGACCTGCACTTCCTCAACGACAAACTGAACTTCAAGCTTGACCTCTATAACTCTACACGTTCAAATATGTTGATGGAGAATAACAGAATACCATCAAGCTCAGGTTACTATTCTGTTGCTTATCGTAACACTGGTAGGCTTCGCAATACTGGTTGGGAGTTCTTCATCAACACCAACAAGCTCGTGAAGAAGGGTAAGTTCACTATGGATTTAAACGTGAACTTCAGTAACAACCGTACCACACTCCTTGAGATGGATCCAACAGTACTGAAGGGCATGAATAGCGAATTCACCAATGACAACAGACAGATTCTTACACGTGTACAGATTGACAACCCTCTTAATGCAATCTACGGTTTCCGTTCAAAGGGCGTTTACGAGTATAAGTATGAGACTATCAAGAACATGACAATCTCAGACGCTAAGGGCTCTGCAGAAATTGCTGGATGGGCAAACATGTCAAAAGAGGAGAAACAGCAGGCATGGGTGGATCGTCACTCAGCTCCTGTAGCTCTCAACGCTGAGGGTAAGATTATCCGCGATGATAAGGGCAATCCTCTCCGTATGTCGTTCAACTATACTAACGATGGTACAGGTAAGAACTACGAGTTCAGCGGTGGTGATGCAATATATGAAGACGTAAACAATGATGGTCAGATTAATGCTCTTGACATCGTTTACCTCGGTTCTTCACTGCCAAAGCTCTATGGTGGTTTCGGTTTCACAATGAACTATGGTGACTGGCGTCTCACAACACAGTTGTCATATCGTGTAGGTTGTGACATCATCAACCTTGCACGCCTTGATACAGAGTCTATGATTGGTAACAACAACCAGAGTCAGGCTGTGAACTATCGTTGGCGTAAGGAGGGTGACTTGACAACAATCCCTCGTGCTATGTATGGTGCTACATCAAACTACAACACTCTGATTAGTGATCGTTTCGTAGAGGATGGTTCTTACCTTCGTGTGAACTATATTCAGCTTTCATACGCTCTCAACAAGAAAATGCTTAGCAAGCTGAACATTGGTCTTAGCAAAATTAGCTTCTATCTCTCTGCCAACAACCCATTCGTCATCACGAAATATACTGGTGTCGATCCTGATATCTCAGCTTCACGCTATAGTCCAGCTATCGATAGCTATCAGACACCACGTCCAAGATCGTTTACTTTCGGTATGACTGTGGATTTCTAATCTTTAATCGTAATAACATTATGAAACATTATAATATATATAATAAGGTAAAGAATATTTCGCTTGCTTTCGTTGTTGCAGTAGCAGGAACGGGATTGACAAGCTGTAATAACTTCCTTGAGATAGAACCACGAAACGAGATTACCCAGGACAAGTTCTGGAATGAGAAGAATGACGTTGATAATGTCGTAACAGGACTCTATTCCTCTCTTGCATCAAATGGTGTACTTGGTAAGATGATGGTATGGGGTGAGTTCCGTTCTGAGAACATCATCAATAACGGTACTATTGAAAAGGATGTTAATCTGGAGCGTTTGCTTAAGGAGAATATCACTGCAAATAACGGTTACACCTATTGGGGTGATTTCTATAGCGTCATCAATAAATGTAACATTGTTATAAAATATGCTCCAGAGGTGGCTTCAAAAGACCCTTCATATAACGGTAGTGAATTGGAAGCACACATAGCAGAAGTAACAGCAATACGCTCTCTTTGCTATTTCTATCTCATACGTGCATTCCGTGATGTACCTTACTATGAGGAAGCATACCTTGATGATAGTCAGTCAATGGAATTGCCTGCTACTCCGTTCAATGAAGTACTCCAGAAGCTCATTGATAACCTTGAAGCTGTCAAGGACAAGGCTTTGACCAAGTATCCTGAAGGAAATGGTCTGGAGGCATATTATAACACTGGTCGTGTGACAAAGAACTTTATCTATGCACTCCTCTGTGAAATGTATCTCTGGCAGCAGAACTATGATATGTGTATTCACTATGCAGACCTTATCATAGAAAGCAAGAAGAAGGATGCTCAGGATAAGAAGTACAGCGAGGCTGACTTTGTGAATGTCAATGGATATCCACTTATCCTCTCTCGTAACAAGGGTTCAAATACTTTCGGTAATGCCTTTGGTGAGATATTTGTGACAGGCAACAGCATGGAGTCTATCATGGAGATAAACTTTGTAAAGCTTAGTGAAGGCAGACAGATGTCAAATGAGCCTGTAGCTTACTGGTATGGTGCAGATGGACGTGTTCCTTTTGTTGTTGCACCTTCTTATATCACACAGGATCAGCGTGATGGTCTTTATAAGATATACGCAAAGGAGAATGACGGTATGGATGGTCGTTCTTATGAGAACTACCGTTTTGCAAATAGTTCTCCAGTGTCTATCAACAAATATGCTACAAAGGGTGGGGTAAGCTTGGAGTCTTCTAAAGAGACTTATAAGACAGCAGGATATTCTGCTTTGTATGAGACATACGGCAATGACCATATCTCACGCACAAAGTCAAACTTTATCCTTTATCGCCTTACCGACATAATGCTGCTGAAGGCAGAAGCAATAGCATTGAAGATAACAATGGAAGGAAACATCACAAAGGATGATTCTGACTATAAGCTCATAGAGGAAGCCTTTGACCTTGTTGATGCAGTCAACAAACGTTCGCTAATGGAGGTAAATCCTACACACGTACTCAAGATTGCAAATTATACTACAAAGTTATCTATCTTAAACCTCGTTTATGAGGAGCGTCATCGTGAGTTGATGTTCGAGGGAAAGAGATACTTCGACCTCGTAAGACGTTCTATGCGTGAGGGTAATACCGATTATCTCAGCAAGGCTGTTGTAAACAAGAATCCTAATACTGCATCTGTAGTTCAGGATAAGCTGAAAAAGATGGATGCTATCTTCTGGCCATATAACCTTGATGAACTCAAGGTCAACAGCAATCTGCATCAGAACCCTGCGTTCGGCAGTGGTGAGAACAGCAGTTATGAGACTAGTAACTAAAAACAATAATCAAAACAGAATAATTTAGAACTATGACTACTTTTTCTAAATATACGAATGGTGCTGTGAAGACATTACTGATGTTCTTCTCTGTGCAGATGGCACTTTTCACAACAGGTACGTTGTCGTCTTGTTCTGATGCACCTGATGCTGAGAATTATTATACCTTCAAGGGACAGATGATGAGTCAGTATCTTAAGTCAAACAGCGACTTCAGTAATTTTGCTGCTATTGTGGAAAAGGCAGAAATAATGGACCAGTTGTCAGCATACGGTCATTTTACCTGTTTCGCACCAACCAATGCGGCTGTCAATAAGTATCTTGACTCATGCGGTGTAACGATTGCTGACCTTACAAAGGATCAGTGTGACACTATCGCACGTACACATCTTTTCAATGTTATGTATTCTACATCTGACTTGAGTAGTTCTGACAATGGTATTCTGCGTTCACAGAATATGATGCGCAGAAATGTCTCTGTCAGCCACAAACTTGATCAGAATGGTAACATGGTGTTTGTACTCAATGGTAATGCCAGCATTATCTTTGAGCACCAGGATGACTCTGTAGAGAATGGTATCGTACAGCCTGTTGACAGAATGATTGTCAACTCAACAAAGTCTCTTGCAAACTTCATCAAGGAGGACAATAGTGTAAGTATCTATTATGAGGCATTAAAGGCAACGGGCTACGAGATGGTTCTCGACACCATGATTATGGATAAGAGTTACGTTGCACCTGACGTAGAAAAATATACCTATTTTACAGGCGCAGAAAGAAAAGAGGAGGAGCGTGAATGGGCAATCGCCCCAAAGCAGAAGATGTATGGATATACCGCATTCCTTGTTCCTGATGCAGTGCTGAAGGAGAAATACGCTAACTACTTTAACGGTGCAGAGTCTGATGTAAAAGGACTGTATGATTTGGCTTGCAGCATCTATGATACTATGTATCCAGAAGATGTTAATCTGCCAAGCCATGACTTCGACCATCTGACAGATCCAAAGAACCCTCTTAATCGCTTTATGGCATATCACCTCCTTGACCGCAATGTACAGGGTTACAACTACCTTACAGTGCGTGACGACCTCGGCGTTGATAAGGAGTATGCTAATTCTGTTGACTGGTACACCACGATGCTCACTGGTACAATGGTAAAGTTGGAACACTTGATAAAAGAAGCATGGATAGGTGCCGGTGATGAGCTTGGTTCTTATTATATCAATCGTCGATATGACAAAGAAAAATACTTTGAGCAGGGTGCTCATGTGATAAACCCATCAAAGACAATTGATGCTATCAACGGTATTTATTTTTATCTTAGCGATATTGCAAAGTTTGATGAGACAACACGTGACGTTGTTGACAACTGCCGCATACGTATGGACTTCTCTACCATCTTCCCAGAGATAATGACAAACAACATGCGTATGAATGGTGATTACAGAAGATATGAGCGTCAGAATATTGATGATGAATCAATAGGTTTCAACTATTGTTTCCCTAATGGTTACCTCAAAGGTGTAAAGGTAGAAGGTGCTGATGCTAAGTTCATCTATCGTCGTCCACGTTCAAAGTTCTATTCTCTCCATGGTGATGAGTGTATAGCTAATGGCGTATTCGACGTTACATTCGAGATACCACCATTCCCATTTGAAGGTGACTGGCAGGTGCGTCTTGGCTTTGCTGCCATGACTACTGCACCTCGTGGATCTGTTCAGGTATTCTTTGATGGAAAAGCAGCGGGCTTGCCTATCAACATGGAGTTACAGATAGCATCACCAGAGATATATGGTGCTGGTAACTTCCCTAAGTATTCCAGCATCAGAGAAGATGAAGAACTACGTGCCAGCGACTACAAGATTCTGAAGAACAAAGGTTACTACCGTGGACCATTCTCATGTTTCCATGCAGATGATCCTACCAAGGTAGGTGAGAGATTTGCTGATCGTGCAGACGCAAGTGCGTCAACAGTGCGTAAGGTGCTTTGTACCGTTAATATAAAGAAGAGCGACTTCGGCAAACGTCACACATTGCGCATTAAGAATGTCTCTGCACAGAATACAACAAACAAGGAGGGTATGTTCGACTATCTTGAACTCGTTCCAAAGAGTGTATTTGCCGTTACTGGTGATACAACAGAGGATGACCTTTAATTATAAACAATAGCAAATAGACGAAATATGAAATACAATAAGATAATGTCAGTATTTGCGGGTCTTCTGCTCATCGGCGCTACATCATGCGTCGATGAGTGGAGCGACCACTATGCTTCCAATGTCAATGGTAATGGAACATTATGGCAGTCAATAAGCGATGATGCTTCCCTTTCCAATTTCAAGCAATTACTGGAGGCAACAGGCTATGATGCTGCGCTTAATGGTAATCAGGTATTCACCATCTTCGCTCCTACCAATGATGAACTGACAGCGGAGAAGACTGCGGCGCTTATAGCACAGTACAACAAGGAAAAGAATGGATATGTAGATGAGAACGGTAATAAAGTAGCTCCTGTGAAGGATAGTAAGAACTCAGTGATAAAGGAGTTCATACAGAACCACATTAGCCTTTATAACTATTCTGTTTCAAATGCAATGAAGGATACCACCATCAGCATGATGAATGGTAAGAATGTTACATTTACCAAGAATGGATTTGCTGGCAGTGAATATGTGAAGTCTAACGTACTCACTGGCAACGGCGTACTCTTCTCTATCGGCAATGTAGCAAAGTATAATCCAAATGTTTACGAATATCTTGGAAAGGACGAGCAGCTCGACAGCGTGTATAAGTACCTGTCTAAGTACAACATTGAAGAGTTTGATCCTAAGAGGAGTGTACCTGGTGAGATTAAGGATGGTAAGACACATTACCTTGACTCTGTGACAGTGACTCAGAATGATATTCTCGAGAATAAGCTCTATGCACTTCTTGAGAATGAGGACAGTACATACTGGATGCTCGCTCCTACTAATGAGGTATGGAAAGAACTCTATGAGAAGACATCAAAGTATTTCGTGTATGACAAGAAGGTGTCAAAGGCAGAGCGTGACTCACTCACCTTCCATCATCCACGCCTTGCTATTCTTCAGGGAACGACATTCACCAAGACCTTCAATAAGTCTGTCTTCCAGAAGATGTCATCAACAGAAGAGGATTCCCTCATGTCAACCAATGCGGCATCATACCTCAGTCGTAAATATATGTGGGGCTCATACGACAAGAAGTATTATCAGTTCACCAATCCGTTCGGCAAGGGTGGTGTATTGGATGGTGCAGAAGTTATTGACTGTAGTAATGGTAAAATCCTGAAGGCAAGCACATGGAACGTAAAGCCAGAAGAAACATATCTTCGTGAAATCGTGATGGACTTCACTTCAAGTGCTACTGTCGATTCTCTCAATCTCAAGACCACATCCAATAAGTCTGGTGATACATCAGGAAAGGTAGTTCGTGTGTCAAGTGATAATCCTTACTATCACAAGGTTCATAATGATGCATATCTGGAGTTGACAGCCATAAGTGCTTCAAATATGTCAAAGAACCTTTTCGATATACGTAATGTCCTTTCTAATGTTCCATACGATGTGTATATCGTGACAGTACCAGCAGAGGCTGATAACAAGGTACCTACAGATCTTCAGAAGCTTCCTACTATCTTCCGTGTATCATTCCAGTGTAACAATGAGGATGGTAATGCTTACTACATAAACACTGCTGATGGTAAGCTGCAGTATCAGGTATATAAGAACAACGAAATAGGTCAGGGTCCAACGACAAATAATACACAGTCAAAGATTCTTACTCAGTTAGAGACAAAACCTGGAGTTCTTGACACCTTGTTCGTTGGTACTTATACCTTCCCAACAAGTTCTTATGGTCTCGACGAGGCTCAGGTGAAGATGCTTATAGACTCACGTGTATCTTCTTCAAGTAAGACACACAACCGTATCTTGCGCCTTGACTGTATAATCTTCAAGCCACGTAAGGACAATTAAGCGTAATACACATATTATAATAAAATGTATAAAGATATGAAACGACATATATTATTTGGACTGGCATTGCTCCTAGCATTCCCAGTATGCGTATCTGCGCAGGACGAATATGATGAGGAGAATGTAGAGGTTGCTGTCAGGAAAGTAAAAAAGATTGTTGCACAGAAGCGATATGAGACACGTACCATTAAAGGTCGTGTACTGAACGGTACTACCAAGGAACCTATATCAGGAGCTATCGTATCAGCAGCCGGTGTAAAAGGTTATAGTGCATTGACAGACGACAATGGTTACTACGAGGTAAAGGTACCTACGTTCTCTTCTGCTGTCAACGTTAAGGCACCAGACTTCAACCTCGTTGTTGCAGGTCTTGAGAAGTCTTCAGAGATGAAGGACATCTACGTACTCCCAACAAAGTTCACAAAGGACTATGAAGAGGACGTAAACATCCTCCTCAACCAGAAGGCAGACAACTTCAAGTATTCAAATGCCTTGAACATCAAGGAAGAGATGCAGAAGCAGCTTGGCGCCTATGCTTATTCTACACAGCGCAGCGGCACACCAGGCATTGGTAGCGTAACATTCATGCAGGGTCTCAACTCCCTCAATGCCAACGCACAGCCATTGGTAGTCGTTGATGGCGTTATCATGGATCAGCAGTACTCTCGTACTATGATGCACGATGGATTCTACAATGATGTGCTCAGCAATATCAATCCTTCAGACATTGAGGAAATAACAGTAATGCGTAATGGTACAGCCCTCTATGGTGCACGTGGTGCCAATGGTGTGATAAACATCTCTACCAGCCGTTCTCACTCTATGGCTACACGTATCACTGCAAGCATCTCTGCTGGTATAAGCTCAAAGCCAAAGTTCTATTCTATGATGGATGCAGAGCAATATCGCTCATACGCTTCAGAACTCTTGAAGGGTACAGGTACAGACATTACCAACTTCAAGTTCCTGAACACAGATCCAAACTATTACTACTACAAGCAGTACCACTGTAACACAAACTGGAAGGACTATATCTACCAGACTGCCGTTACACAGAATTATGGTATCAAGGTAGAAGGTGGTGACGACGTAGCAAGCTATAACCTTTCTGTAGGTTATGTAATGGCAGAGAGCACATTGAAGTTCAATGACATGAGCCGTCTGAACATCCGTTTCAATACTGATATTCAGTTGACGGAGAAGCTCGGTGTACGTTTTGATGCCTCTTTCTCTAACCTCACACGCGACTTGCGTGATGATGCTGCACCTACAACATATTCTGAGGGAACACCATCATCACCATCGTTCCTTGCTTATGCCAAGGCTCCATTCCTCAGCCCATACGCATACGGACAGGGAAAGTTCTCTACCAGCTACTATGATACCACAGATGAGACATACCTTGACGAGGCTCTCGTAGCGTTCCCAAGATACAACTATCAGCTTGGTAACCCTGTTGCGTTCAATGAATATGCAGAGGCAGAGAACAAGAACCGTTTTGAGAACTCACTCCTTAACATTGCTGTGACACCAAAGTGGAAGTTCAACAAGCATCTGGAACTCAGTTCACACTTCGCTTACACTCTCATCAATTCTTCAAACAAGTATTATATTCCTGTAAACGGTGTACCTACATATTACGTAAACAGTGTAACTGCATATCGTGACAATGAGGTAAGCTCACTCGCTTCAAAGCAGAACTCTATCCAGAGCGACACACGTCTGGCATGGGACAACCGCTATGATGCTCACAAGATATCTGTCTTCGGTGGCGTACGTCTTAACTTCGAGACCTACAGCACATCAAAGCAGCTGGGTTATGATACAGGTAGTGATAAGACACCATTCATGAGCGCAGGTCTTAAGAATGCGCAGTCAAGCGGTGTTGACGAAGAGTGGCGTAACATGGATATCTACGTACAGGGTAACTACAACTACCTTGGTCGTTACTTCGCACAGGTGAACCTCACCGCTTCAGGTTCTTCACGCTTCGGTACTGATGCCGCTGGCGGTGCAAGACTCTTCGGTACAAAGTTCGGTATCTTCCCTGCATTCCAGGGTTCATGGGTAGTGAGCAACGAACCATGGTTCTCAAAGAAGTTCGTCAACCACCTCAGCCTCACGGCAGGTTATGACATCAGTGGTAACGATGACATCAACGTCAATGCACGTAAGAGCTTCTTCGCTTCAAATCTCTATCTCAACGATGTTGCAGGACTCACATTCTCTGGCATCGGTAACACAAAGATTAAGTGGGAGACAACACGTCGTTTCAATGTTGGCGTACAGACAAGCATGCTCAACAACAGACTCTTCATGGCGTTGAACTACTTCAACAGCACCACGATAGACCTTCTCCAGCTTCAGCAGCTCTCGTTCCTCTCTGGTCTTACAACCAATTGGGGTAACAACGGTAAGCTGAAGAACCAGGGTGTTGACTTCACCATGAAGGTAAAGGCTATTACAACAAAGGATTGGTCATTCGAGGTAGGTGCCAGCTTCGGTCACTACAAGAACAGAATCGTTGACCTCGGTCTTGCTGACGGTAAGGACTACATCACAACAAAGGTTGCTTCTGCTACCATCATCACAAAGGAGGGTAGTGCAGCAAACCTCTTCTATGGTTACAAGACACGCGGTGTCTATGCCACAACTGAGCAGGCACAGAAGGATGGCTTCTACATGATGGCTGACAATGGCGTTGACAAGAACTTCTTCCAGGCTGGTGACGTTATCTTCCGTGACATCAACGGCGACAAGGAAATCAACGAGAAGGATATGACCGTCATCGGTGATCCTAACCCAGACCTCTATGGTAACATCATGGCATCGCTCGGTTGGAAGCGCCTTCGTCTTGACGTGAACTTCAACTACTGCGTTGGTAACGACGTATTCAACTACATGCGTTCACAGCTTGAGGCTGGCAGCCGTTTCCAGAACCAGACAACAGCTCTCACACAGCGTTGGATGGCAGAAGGTCAGGTGACGAACGTACCACGCATCTCTTTCCAGGACAATATGGGTAACTCACGTTTCTCTGACCGTTGGATAGAGGATGGCTCTTATCTCAAGCTCAAGTCTGTAACACTCAGCTATGATCTTCCAATAAATATCACATTCCTTCAGGGACTGGAGTTCTGGCTGCAGGGTAACAACCTCTTCACTGTTACACGTTACCTCGGTTCAGACCCAGAGTTCTCTGCTACCTCTAACGTTATCGGTCAGGGTATCGACTTCGGTTCTGTAGGCTCAAGCCGCAGCATCGTAGCAGGTGTGAAGATAAAGCTCTAACTTGCATTATTCATGCAGTAATTAATAACTAATAATGAATAAAGAATATGAAACGTTTCTCTTTTATACATAAGATGATTTTCATTTTTGTTGCAGGTCTGTTGGCTTCTTGTCAGGGCTTCATGGATGTTGACTCTACATATTATATTGATGCAGACAAGGAACACCTGAACAAGGCTAACGACTCCATATATTCCGTTGTAGGTATATTGAACAAGGTACAGGCAATTGCCGACCGCACAGTGCTTCTTGGTGAGGCACGCGGTGACCTTGTCGATGTGACAGCAACAACATCAAAGGACTTGCGCGATGTAGCAATGTTCTCCATTGGTGATGATAATATGTACAACAACCCTGTTGACTATTACGCTATCATCAACAACTGTAACTATTTCCTTGCGAAAGTTGATACAGCAATGACAAACAACCGTAACGAGAATATCTTCCTCAACGAGTTTGCTCTTGTCAAGGCTATACGTGCATGGACATATCTCCAGCTCGTCATCAACTACGGTGAGGTGCCTTTCTATACAGAGCCACTCCTCACAGCACAGCAGGCTGCATTGGATTATCCTCGCAAGGATATTCTCGGCATTTGTGAATACTTCCTCAATGAGGATGGTCTTCAGGCATTGGCTGACAATGAGGATGTGAAATACCCTTACTATGGTGACATAAAGGGTATGCCATCACGTCTCTTCTATTTCCCAATGAACATCATTCTCGGTGAACTGTCACTGTGGAAGGCTACCATGACAAAGCAGAAGGCTGACTACCTCCAGGCAGCAAAGTACTACTACAAGTACATCACACGCCGCAATGGTATCAGTGCCTCTTCATCTTATCCTACAACAAGTATTGCAAGTGCATGGAAAAATACTGACTGGACAAGTCGTGATGGAAATTCATATCTTAACAGTTTCTCCGACTATTCCAATACTTCTTCATCAGAGGTTATCTCCATCATCCCTATGGACTCTATTCAGTCAGAGGGTTATTACAGCTCATTGCGTGGTATCTACTGCGGTAGCTATGACAACGACTACCATTCTCAGCTCGTACCTTCACAGTCTCTCATAGACCTCTCTGCTAATCAGGACTATTGTTTCTTTGACTATGATGCACACGTTGCTACCATTGCACCAAAGAACCTCGGCAAGTATCAGGATGGTGACCTTCGTCTGAAGAGTATCTGGTATAACGGTGATGCTATCATCTTTTCAACAAACGAGCGTATCACCTATAATGAGATAAGGAAGTTCTACACTAAGTTCGGCAGCATCAACATCTACCGTCGTGCACAGATCTACCTCCGTTTAGCAGAGGCTCTCAACCGCGCTGGTTACCCACGTTATGCTTTCTCTATCCTGCAGTCTGGTGTCAATAACGATGTCATAGATTACAATATTGCACCTTACTATGGCAAAGCTGACTCTACCATGATACGTGAGACCTTCCCATTCTCTAACGAATACTATCGCGCAAACTATGTGGACAGCAAGACTGGCGGTGCTCATTGGATCTTCACAACGGCAGGCGGTAAGAATGTAAGTGCAGCCAACACCATCGGTATTCATAGCCGTGGTTGTGGTGACTCATGGATAAATGAGTACTACCAGCTTCCATACAATCCACAGTTTGTAGGTCAGGATCCATATATTGACACTCCTGAGCAGATAGAGTGGCAGATGGATCAGGTAGAAGATCTCATCGTCAACGAGCAGGCTCTTGAGCAGGCATTCGAGGGAACACGTTTCTATGACCTTATGCGTGTAGCTTTGCGTCGTGGTGATCCTTCATATCTTGCAAACAAGATTAACGCACGTTGTGGAAAGGGAAATACTGCCGGCATCAAGACCGACCTGACAAACCCTCACAACTGGTTCCTTAAGTGGAATAATCAGATAGGTTACAACGATTAATTTCGTTTCCAAGTAATTACTTTTCAACCCAATAACACCTAAATGAAAAATACAATCATATCTATAGCAACGATGTTGTCGGTAATACCGGCAGCATCGTTTGCGCAACATTCTGCACGTACATCAATGTACCTGCAGGCAGCTCCACCAACAGCGACACCGTTGTTTTTCAACGGCGATACCGACATCAATACCTGTAGTATTCCTGCCATGCCGATAGAGTGGGGCATGGACACTGCGTGGCTATGGGATGTGATTGTTGTAAGGGGTGTTAATTGGATTGGAAAGGATATCCTGTCAAATGGTGTGGGACGTGTATCGTTCCAGCCAAGCGACCTTGTAGATGAAGCAGGAAACCTATCGGCAGAACAGAAGAAATGGTTGCAGAACCGTCTCAACGTCATGGCAATGTCTGGCGCAAAGAACATCAACCTCAACTGTGACCATGAGGTATTGATGAATAAGGATACATATCCTAATGCCGACCAGAACTACGCCAATTATAATGGTAAGCCGTATGAGTGGTACAGAGTCATCAAGGCAACGATAAAGTACTGCCGCGACAGGGGATTCAACGTTGTCAGCGTGTCACCATTCAATGAACCCGATTTTACCGATTGGAAGGAAGGCACGCAGGCTGATTTCAAGGAGATAGCGCGTCTCATAACAACAGACCCGGAACTTGAAGGAATACGCATCTGCGCTGGCAATACCCTTAACTGTGATCAGGCAATGTCATGGTATAATGCCTCAAAGCCATACGTCACCATCGGCAACACACACCAGTTAGCAGGTTCCTTCGACAACTACGCCAACTTCTGGACAACAGTGAAGAACGACGGTAACTTCGGCACTGCCGACGAGCTTCATAATACGATGGAGGCATTCGTCGGTGCACACTACGGTATGAATGGCGGTATATGGTGGGGCTTTGAGAGCATCACACGCGGTGAATACTGTAAGGCATCATCATCAGGCAAGGAGATAGGCTATGCAGAGAGTCGCGGCACATGGACTGCAGCAGCAGTATATAAGCGTGACAACGGTCGCATAGACGCCTTCCTCGGTGGTAGTGAGCGACAGGCAAACACCAATACCTTCAACCTCGTATCAACCAATAGACCATCATATTTCGAAGGCTATGGACCGGTATATAACTACCCTCATACCGTTCCTGGCGGTACAGGATATCAGAAGGGACAGACAAATGCCGAGCGTATCGTGCAGATACACCATGGCAAGGACGTGCCACTGATGCCGATAGAGTCAGGAAAGACATACACCATCTACAACAAGAATGGTCTGAAGGCATTGCAGCCTTACAACAACACAGTAGGCAATTCCATAGAGCAGCGTGGCTTGCCATACAAGAAGACACCATACGAATACCAGAAGTGGGTTATAACATCTGTCAGCCCTACCATTGGTGGTGACTATAGTTTCTTCAATATATCCTCAGCATTACATACTAATGCTTATATCTCTGTTAATGATGACTGGAACTTCGATGTCAATGCTGCTGTAAAACTTCTCCCAGGTGTGACGAGTGAAAAGGCACAGTGGTACTTTGAGTACGCAGGAGAAGGTGACTGGTATATACGTAATCGTTGGACAGGACTCTATCTCGACATCGATGGCGGTAGCAATCAGGCAGGAAAAACTGCTGTGATGAATACCTATACCGGTAAGGCAAGTCAGCGCTGGCGTATCACTGACGTGGATATAACGAGTATTGATAAGGTAGCGCCAAAGACACCTGCCGATGTGAAGGCAAAGCGACTCACATCTGCCATTCGTCTCACATGGACCGCCAACACCGATACCGACATAAAGTCATATCTCGTGCGTCGCAGTGAGGCTGGTAAGAACGAGTGGGATGTGATAGGACGTATGATAACCACACCTACATTCCTTGACAACGAGGTGATAGCTGATCAGGCATACGACTATGAGGTATGTGCCGTTGATATGGCGCAGAATGTCTCTGTGGCAGCAACACTCACCGTCAGCGGTAAGACACCAAAGGGTATCGTTGCACGATATGGCTTTGAGGATAATATCGATGACGCCTCAGACAACTGGCTTGACGCTGTGTCATACAATACTCCAACATACAACACCACCACTCCAAAGGAAGGAACGAAGAGAATATACATCAATGCCCCCAACAAGGACTACCTTCGTCTGCCTGCCGGCATAGCAAACTCAAAGACGATGACTGTTGCCACATGGGTGTATAACAACAGCTCTGGCAGCTGGGCACGTATCTTCGACTTCGGTAATGGTGAGGACAGCTATATGTTCCTCTCTCCAACCAACGGTTCCGAGATGCGCTTTGCGATAAAAGCCAACGGAACAGAACAATATCTTGCCACAACGAAACTCGCTAACTTCAAGTGGGCTCATGTGGCAGTGACAATCTCTGACGATGCCGTGACACTCTATGTCAATGGCGAAGCAGTAGCAACGACAAAAGATATCACATGGCGTCCTACAGACGTACGCCCAGTGATGAACTACATCGGAAAGAGTCAGTTTGAAGGCGATAACTACCTTAAGGCTTACCTCGACGACTTCCGTGTATATAACTACTCACTCTCTGCCAGCGACATCAAGACCGTCATGGATGGCGGTGAGGTGACACCACCTGTTGAAGGCTTGCCAGGTGATGCCAACGATGATGGTAAGGTGGATAAGGCTGATGCCGATGCCGTAATAGCATATTACCTTGGACAGAGCAGTGACATAAACATAGAAAATGCAGACGTCAATGAAGACGGTAAGATAACCGTTGACGACGCCAATATTATAGTGAATATGATAATTCGATAACTAGACTAAATCCTTAAACCTATACTCAAGATGAAACGTCATATTAACACATTATTAATAATAATAGGACTGCTGTTCACATCGCAGTTACTCTTTGCACAGGTACCGACTGTCACTCTGCGCGACTATATCGCACGTGGTGCCACGAAGGCATTTGCGCGTATCAGCACCACTTCCAATGGTGCTTCCATACGTCAGGTAGGTGTCTGTTGGAGTACTGACAGTAAGGAACCGACAATCAACGATAATAAGTCGGTAAGCACCTTCTCCAATAATGGAACGATATACCGCATGAATGACCTTACACCTGCCAAGGAGTACTATGTACGCGGCTATGCCACGACAACGGCAGGAGACACATACTACAGCAATGTTGTAAGGTTCTACACCCTTCCAAAGGGAACGGTGACATGGGGTTATGACAATGGCGGCAGCGAGGCACAGAACAACCGCATCAACAATGCCCTTGCCTCAATGGTAGAATACTGGAATGACCTGACAAACATCACCGGTCTCTACCTTAGCGTACACTTCGGCGCACAGACACCGACAGCAGACTGCTCTTATGGCGGTTGGATGCGCATAGGACCTAACGAAGGCAACCAGAAGACTGGTACGGTGATGCACGAGGCACTCCATGCCATCGGTGTAGGACAGCACGACGTGTGGTATGGTGCAACAACACCTTTGCGTTCTGGCAGCGGCACGGGAACATGGCTTGGTGACCGTGCTACGGAACTGATACGCTTCTGGGACAATAACAATGCAGCAACCGTCAGTGGCGATAAGACACACGTATGGCCATACGGCATCAACGGTGCTCATGAGGACAATGGAACAGAGATGTTATACACCATCACCAGCCTCCTGGCACAAGCACTCGGCGAAGATGGTCTGCCATGCACTACGGCACGTCCTTGCGGATCGCCACACTGGAGCTTCCAGCATGAGGAGGGCGTGAAGTACTATATCAAGAATGAGTCACTGAATACTTCTTCGCAATATCTCTATGAGACAGGAACGCACACATTGCGCTTCCTCACGAAGACTGCAGAACTGGCAAAGGCTGACGATGCATACGCATGGTATATCTCCTTCAACCCTGCTACACAGTGCTACACCTTCAAGAATGCGAAGAGTGGATACTACATCAGCTATAGCGGTTCGTCGTTTATGACCTCGCCAGCAGCAAGTGAGATACAGCTGAACAAGTCACGTTGTGATGTCGTCACTGCCGATGGAAATCAACTGACAGGCATACGCGGATACTGGATGATAAGCCGTACGGGTAATGTTGCCTACAAGGGTGTTTCATCAAATACCAACTCAGAGGCATTGAATCTCTCCAACGACGCTAAGGTGCAGCGTTGGATTATCCTTAGCGCTGACGAGACACAGACATTCGAAGACACATATATGTCAAAGATGCGCAACGGATTCTATGATCTAAAGAAGAACATAGAGGCTCTCCTTGCTACACCACATACTGAGATAACGGAAGGAACAGACGCTAAGCTCCTTGCTGCCATTGAGACAAACGAAAAGACAGTAGCGACAGCAACGAAGGAGTCCGCAGTGACAACCGCTAAGAATAATGTGATAGCTGCTATGCGAACATTCCTGCGTAACACATACGTCAATAGCCTTGACAGACCATACGACCTGACATTCTTCATCAACAACCCAGGCTTCGACAATGGCATGGACGGTTGGCAGATGAGCACAGGTGCTGCATGCAACTACAGCGAGGTGGAGTATTACCAGAAGAGTATCAACGTGTCACAAGACCTGCTGTTGCTCCCAATGGGAACATACGAAGTGAAGATGCAGGGCTTCCAGCGTCCTGGTTCATACACAGACGTTTATAACAGCTACAAGGCTGGCACGAACAATGTCGATGCTACGCTGTCGCTGAAGTATAAAACAACGTCATCATCGGTGAAGATAAATAACATCATGGATGATCGTTCGGCTAAGTCCCTCAACAGTGCCGACAAGCAGATGGCGGATGGTACATACATAGCAGATAACATGGCGGGCGCACAGCAGTACTTCCTCGCTGGAAAGTACGATAACGGCGTTACCTACTATCTCAGCGAGGTAGGCACTATGACTATCAGTCTGACATCAACCGGCAATACAGGTACTTCCTACTGGACTATCTTTGATAATTTCCGTCTCTATTACTATGGCGGTCTTACCATGGATGCGATAAAGGAAAAGCTCAGCGCAGGAATACCTGGTGATGCTGACGGTAATGGCGTAGTGGATATCAACGATGCAAAGATGGTAATAGACTACTACCTCGGCAAGAATCCACAGGGCATCAATATGAAGAATGCTGACGTCAACGGCGACGGCAAAGTAACCGTTGATGATGCCAACATAATTATTAACACGAAATAATTAACAAATAAAACTATACTAATTATGAAAAAACTATTATTTATCTTGCTAACAGCATGTCTTCCACTGTTGGTCAACGCTCAGCGTTTCACCGACAAGCTGGATCGTGGACTTGTGGCAATGAAGACCACGAAGGGAGTCTTCGTGTCTTGGCGTATCTTCGGTGAAGAGTACTACGACGTACAGTACAACCTTTACCGTGATGGCTCAAAGGTCAACGATGAGCCACTCAATGTCTCTAACTACATGGATGCCTCTGGTACTACAAGCAGTTCATACACTGTCAAGGCAGTGGTGAAGGGCGTAGAGCAGAAAGAGTCAAAAGCGGTAAAGCCTTGGACTACAAGCTACAAGGAGATAACGCTGAAGCATGATGGCATCAAATCTACTCTCGTTCCTAATGATGCCTGCTGTGCAGACGTCGATGGTGACGGTGAGCTGGAAGTGCTTATGAAGTTTGACAATGCCACCGAGGCAGGACAAGGATATCCAAAGAATGGTGCAAAAGTGAACGGCGTTTACACAAACGAACACTCCATCTTTGAGATTTTCAAACTTGACGGCACACGTCTGTGGTGGGTCAACTGCGGTCCTAACATGGGTGACTTCCAGAACAACGAGCAGAACATCGTAGGCTACGACTGGAATATGGACGGAAAGGCAGAGGTGCTGATGCGCCTTGCCGAAGGTTCTACCATCCATTATGCTGATGGCTCTACTTACACCATCGGTACTGACGGTAAGAACGGCACATCGTGGACGAACTACCGTCCAACCGACAATACTGACGGCACAGGTAAGGGCGGTGGCGCTAACTGGTTCATGTGCTCAGGTGCAGAGTTCCTCGTTTACTGTAACGGTGAGACAGGTCAGGTGTTTGACCTCATCACCTATCCACTTGCTCGTCTGGAGCCAGGCGAGACATACGAAAAGGCATGGGGCGTAGATAAGTACGACGGCGGACACCGTGCCAGCAAGTTCTTCTTCGGTGCACCATACCTCGATGGTCGTAACCCAAGCATCTTCCTCGCTCGTGGTATCTATACACAGATTAAGATGTGTGCCTATGACGTCAACAAAACAACCAACAAACTCATGAAGCGTTGGGACTGGCGTCAGACAAGCGGTGGCTCCTGGATGTGGCAGGGTTATCATAACTATGCTATTGCCGACGTTGATATGGACGGTCGCGATGAGATTATCTATGGTTCTATGGTTATTGACGACAACGGTAAGGGACTCTCTACAACAGGTCTCGGACACGGTGACGCTCAGCACTGCGGTGACCTCAACCCATTCATCCACGGACTGGAGCAGTTCGCTTGTAACGAGGAATCAGAGGGATACAACTACCGCGATGCTACAACAAGTAAGATGTATGCTGCCAAGCTTCATGTAGGCAGTGATATCGGTCGTTCCATGGCTGGTAACTTCAGCAACTCTTATCCAGGCGCACAGGGTTGCGCTATCTGGGGTGATCCTATTCTCAGCCTCGTAACAAACAAGGATATCTCTCTCACAAAGACTGGCTTGACACAGAATATGCGTATCTACTGGGATGGTGACCTCCTTGAGGAATGTTTCAACTATTCCAACGGTAAGAACACCGCTGGTGCAGTATATAAGGTTGGTTCTGGTCTGTTATACACCTGCGAGGGTTCTATGACCAACAACGACACTAAGGGAACACCATGTTATCAGGGTGACGTGCTCGGTGACTGGCGTGAGGAAATCATCATGCGCACCGCGAACAATAACATCCGCATCTACAGCACACCAACACCAACAACAAACCGTAACTACAGCCTCTGGCATGACCATCAGTATCGTAACGGCATGGTATGGCAGATGTGCGGCTACAACCAGCCACCACACGTAAGTTACTTCATTGGTGAACTCGAAGGCATCACAATGGCACCACCACCACTCACCATGACAGACCGTACAGAGGTGAAGAACGGCGGTACTGTTTCTTCTTCCCTCAACGACAAGCACGTCATCGTGTGTGAGACAGGCAATACAAGCGTGTCTATCGAGAACGGTGCAAAGCCTTATATCCTCACCTTCAACGTGCCTTCATGGGTACAGGGTACTGCTGGAACAAACTATACAGCAAAGGAAGCTACCATCAACTACACCTATTATACGTGTAACGTTACATCTGGCTCACTCGCTGGTGCTGCACGTCTCGTAAAGCAGGGTGATGGTATCCTCAACCTTCCAAAGGTGGATATGACACACAGTGGCAACACCGACATCTGGGAAGGTACATTGAACTTCGACGGTACAATGAAGAACTCTGACCTCTGGCTCAACCGCTTCACCACACTCAATACCGACGGTGGTACCTTCAAGAGCATCAAGGCGCAGTATGACGCTAAGATAAACCCTGGCGGTGAGGGCAAGATAGGTACTGTTAATGTAACAGGCAACCTCACACTTGACTACGGTAGCCGTGTCGTTATCGATATTGATGGTGCTAACTACGACAAGCTCATTGCCAATACCCTCACACTCGTGAAGAAAACTGGCACAGCATGGACAGACTACGGTCCAGAGTTCATACAGCCTGTTGTAGAGCTGCGCGGTTCTAATATCCTTGCGGGCGACTATGTCATCGCTGAGTGTAAGACCCTTGAAGGCGCTGCTACCAACCTTAAGGTTATCGGTGCAGACCAGTATAAGAAGGGTCTCCGCTTCGAGAACGGCAAGCTCATCCTTACGCTCGGTAATACACGTGGTGCAAGCGATATCGTATGGAAGGGTGATGCAAGCAACGTATGGAATGTTGCAACAGCAGAGAACTTCTTCCTTGCTGATGACGCAACAAAGACACCAGACGTATATGTCAATGGTGATGCCGTAACATTCAACGACGAGGCTACTGCAACAACTATCAACCTCACAGAGAACATAAAGCCAAGCGCTGTTGTCGTAAGCAACGAGACAAAGGCACTCACCATCTCTGGTGAAGGTAACATCACTACGGGCAGCTTCACAAAGACCGGTAAAGGCACAGTGACAATGTCTAACCTCAACACTTACACTGGCATTAACACCCTCAGCGGTGGTACTACCAAGGTCAGCGCACTCTCTAACAGCATTGACGAGAAGGGTAACCTCGGATACAAGGGTAAAATATACATGTCTAATGGTGCCGTACTGCAGAATACTGCTGCCGTAACAAATGGTGCTAGTATCCAAATCTCATCTGATGAAGGTGGCGTATTAACCAACGACGCAAAATTCACACAGGAGGTTGCTATCAGCGGAACACAGCTCACCAAGAATGGTAGTGGAGAATTTGCAATGAATGGAAATGGTAGTAATCTTACGAGACTTGTCGTGAAAGCAGGTACTCTGTCAACAAACCAGTCTTATCCTGCCAAGACGGTAGAGATGCAGTCTGGTACGCTGAACCTCAATGTAGGATCTGCTTGCGCTGTCGATGTTCCTGAAAACAGAAATGCTACCGTTAGATTCACTGATGGTAGAGGAACATACAGCAACAGAATCATTGGTGCTGGTAACGCCACCGTATGGATGACAACGGCAAACGGTACTTCTGGATATGCTGTGCGAGCTGGAATTAACGGCAACTGGTCATCATTCACAGGCACGCTCATACCATCGGCTGTAGATGGACGTTTCACCTTCAACAATAGCTATGGTATTCCTAACGGAACTATGAAACTCAACAGCGGTGTCTCTGTTCACACCGTAGGACAGACATATCCTATCGGTGAGGTGACAGGTACAGGCTCACTCAGTGGTTACATCTCACTCGCTCAGTCAGGTTCAGGTACTGCAACATGGAACGTGGGCGGTAAGAACACCGACTTCACATTCGATGGTATCGTAACAGGCGGTGCAACAAAATTCAACAAGGTTGGTACCGGTACCATGACAGTTACAGGCTTATGGGACAATACAGGTGCTGTAGGCGTTAATAAAGGTACGCTTATCATTAAAAAATCTACCTGCCTCGGTACAGGTGCACTGACCATTGCGAATGGCGCTACACTCATGGGTCAAACAGGTAGTGATGTTGAAACAAATGGTTTCATCAATAACTCTTCTGTAACAGTTAATGGTACCCTTTACCCTGCTGCAAGTGAGACTTCTAATCTCACATCTAACATAATGATGTTCAACAAGCAGAACGTCACAGTGTCAAACACTGGTATGCTCCGCTTCAATATACGTACAAAGGCTACTTCAACCACCACAAAGTGTGGTTCACGTATTTACAACATCAATACTCTCGCTCTCAACAACTGTAAGATCAGTATCCGTATGATTCCTGGTTCTTCATGGACTCCAGCAGTGGGTGACGACATCAACCTGTGGGACGACGTGACAACAGTAACAGGTAATCCTACTATTGTCAGCGAGCCATACAAGGGTATGATATATACCTTCGCTGCCAAGGACCTCGCTGAGGGACTCATCACCATCACTGGTATCTTTACCGTAGGTGACGTCAACGGCGATGGCAAGGTGACACTCATCGATGCCAACATGGTCATCAACCACCTTTATGGCAAGACAGCAGCAGGCTTCAACGCCCTCGTTGCCGACCTCGATGGAGATGGCGTCATCACAAAGGCAGATGCTGACCTTATCGTAAAGCAGTACCTTACAACTAAGTAAAAAGAGTATAGCTATGAAACACACTCTCTTTACACTTCTCTTCGTGTTTGCCGCAGCGGTGTCTGCCTTTGCGGCAAACACCAAGACGCAAGTGTCGCAGGTGACGAGCAATGTCACCGTCAGTGGTAATGTGGATTACATCATCACCAGTGATGAACCATTCACTACCACCGCAATAATCAATATTACGAACACAGAACATGCCACCGTCATCCTCTCGCATGTAAAGCCAAGCAAGGTCATCTCTTCCTGGCTCAATAGCCATGTGCAGATAAACGGTGTGGCAGCACGCAACAACGTCAACTGTCAGGTGAAGATGTACGCCTCTGGCGCTATCATCATGCCTTACGCCAAGGACATCAAGCCGCTGACGGTGTATAGCGAACAGAACTTCGGTGGCGATGCCGTCAATGACTTCGGACTGGAGAATACTGGAGGCTTCATGAACACCCTCACCGCTGCGAAGCTGAACAACAAGATACGTTCCTTCAAGCTTAAGCGCGGATATATGGTGACGTTCTCTACACTCCCTGACGGCTACGGCTATCAGCGTTGTTTCATCGCCGACAAGGAAGACCTGGAACTGGCTACACTGCCATTCATCCTCGACCAGAAGATATCATCATATCGTGTCTTCGTGTGGTACGATGCACAGAAGAAGGGCGTTGCCGACGATACGCGCATACAGTACCTCAGACAGGTCGGCGGCTCTTGGAGTTATTCATGGGGACTGGGCACAGACCTTCTGCCTGACGCAGAGTGTGTGCCTAACCATATCAAGGAGAACTGGCCTTCACCTGCTGAGATAGGTAAGGTGACATACTCCTGCCACATGAAGACAAACAACGAGCCGGGTAACTCTGCCGATCCTGACCCACAGTCGGTGGCAGAGGTGCTCTCCAACTGGCAGGACCTCATGCGTACCGGTTTCCGTCTCTGTTCAGAGTCGTCACACGACGGCTCCATCGGTCACCTCACAGCGTTCCTCGACTCTGTCGATGCGCGCGGATGGCGTTGTGACCTCGTTGACCTGCACTGTTACTGGAACAGCGGCTCGTTTGGCGATATAGCAAACAGAATCAGCAAATGGGCAAAGAACCGTCCTGCATGGATTTCTGAATGGGTATGGGGCTCTTCGTGGAATAACGAAGGCGCCTTTCAGGTGAGTGACCGTGGTGACTTCTACGCCAACCAGCAGCGTACATACGATGGTACGGTGCCTATCCTGCAGAATCTTAACAATCAGGTGCGCGTAGAGCGTTACGCCTACTGGAACAGCGAGGCAAACTGCTCAAAGATTTACCGTGATGCAGAACTGACAAAGCTCGGTGAGTACTACCGCGACATGGAGACACCGATAGGCTATGACAGACAGTATGAGTACGTTCCTAAGTACCCACCAATGTACGGTCCGTCAAACCTCACATGTGTCTATGATACAGAGACCCGTAAGGTGACACTGCGCTGGCGCGAGAAGAACGGTGAGTACAACCAGTCTATGGTCATTCAGGCTAAGGCACCAAACAAATATTCATATTCCAACGTCTTCACCGTAGAGCAGAAGGAAAAAGCTGATGACTACGAGGTGACTATCGATGGCGTGGACGGATATACATACCGTGTAGAGGTAGTGGATATCAACGGCACTAAGCGATACACCAACGAGGTAAAGGCGGTGGCTGAAGAGCTGAAGCCTGGCGACCCTGTGACAACGACAGCGGGTGCTACGAAGTATATCGGCGGCAACCAGTTCCTCAACGGCAACTTCGAACTGGGTCTCACCGACTGGACCAACGGCGCAGGAGAACCTCTCGCAGCGCCTTACTTCGAGGCGGTGCCATTAGGTGGAGTAGGGGAGAAGCCTTTCCTGCAGTGCTATGGTACCAGCTCCACTGCTATGGCGGGTTCCAATGACCCTCAGAGCGTAAAGAAGATAATAAAGATAGAGAGCAACACCAGCTATTACGTTGCTGCGGCAGGAAGAAACAATACTTCCTCAGCACAGTTCATACATACCGCCGCAGCAGAGAATCCAACGTTGGAGGCACGTAAGTCAATATCATTCAACGGAGGAAGCACTAACTGGGAGAAGTACAGCAGTGTCTTCACTACTTCCTCTGACATCTATCTGCGTGTCATACTCCGCGCTCTCGGTGGTAAGGCGCAGTTCAGTAACTTCTACCTCGCTAAGCTCTTCGATACAAAGGAAGAGGCTCTTGCCGATGCTAAGATATATGCACAGAAGCGTGTGGAGGTATTAAAGAAGTACTATGCTGCCTATCCACAGATGATGACAGAACTCGACAACCTCGTGGCACAGGATGCTCCTGCCCTCGAGATTGAGACAGCCATTAGCAATGTCATCAAGGCTATAAACAATGCTCCTGTGGCTGCCGTGGAAGAGGCAAACGCTCAGACGCTTGTGACTCTCGGCGTTGACGGCGTGAGCGAAATGGCACAGCAGGCTATCGATGCTTATCGTAACGCTCCTACAGCACAGGAGAAGAATGACGCACAGCAGGCTATGACGGATGTCATCAACGACAATATGAACATCCTCTCCATCAGCGTGGCTAACGGCGATATGGCTAACTCTGACAAATGGACACGCGTAGGTACATATCTCGATGGCATACAGACGCGTGAGCCTTCCGTTGCGGGACGTAACGTATGGCATGCCAAATGGAATATCAGTGCCGAGGATCAGAATGCGTCAATGGGTGTGGCGCAGAAGGCATTGAAGAACTACAACGCCGGACTCTATGCCCTTGAGGCTAAGGCTGCTACGGATCACTACTGCGTAAGCGACCAGCATGCGTACATAAAGGTTAATGATGACGCGACGTATGAGAGTAACCCGCTGGCGGTGGGCGTTGTGGATATCCCTACAATGACTGACGACCAGCGTTGGTCTGATCTTCATACACCGTATGTATATCTCACTCCATACGATGTCATAGAACTGGGATTCATCGGTACGAAGAAGAATACCGCCGACGGACTGTGGATGCCTTACAATAAGCCAGCAGGAGAACCAGACAACCACGAGGGTTCGTGGATTGCTACTGACTTCAACCTGCGCTACATACCTCTCTATCGTACTACTGCCGACAGCAAGGGCTACGGCACCATCTGTCTGCCTTACACACCTGTGATACCTCAGGGCGTGAAGCTCTACTCTGTAGTGGGCTCTACAAGCGATAAGATGAGAGTAGCGCTGCAGGAGGAGACAGAGCCAAAGGCGGGTTATCCATATATCTACCGTACGGAGCCAGGACGCGAGGTGACATTCCTTGAGACAGGCAACACACCGGCAGCGGCTAAGACAAACGTTGGCGGATTGTATGGTAAGATAGAGTACAGCGCATCATCGGGCATTCCAGCAGGCAGCCTCATACTGAAGGATGGTCTGTGGGTCAGGACAACGGAGCGTCTGCCTATGGAGGCGCACAAGGCATTCCTACGTCCTACAAACCTCAAGAATATCGCCACAGAACCATGGGAAGGCGACTATATGACGATAGTAGGACTCGGTAGTCTCCTTCTCGGCGATGCCGATAAGGACGGCGCCGTGACAATAGCCGATGCACAGCTCGTAGTGCGCTATTTCCTCGGCGAAGTAAGCGAAGACGCCCTTGACACCCTCGCTGCCGACATCGACGGCGACGGAAAAATAACAATGGAAGACGCCAACGCTATCCTCAACATGAGATAACTCTATTTTGACGCAACTAGAATATACAGAACAAGGATGGCGCTCAACCCCAGAGGAAGGGCGCCATCATAGAGAGTCGCTGTGGAACTACAAAGGTCGTGCAGTGTACCATATTACCCTCGCTGTGGAGCAGCGCTATCATCTCTTTGGAGAATTAGCGGGCAACAGCGAGGATGATGCGTTTATAGAACTCAGCGAGATGGGACAGTACGTGAAGAAGACCTTCCGAGGATTGCCCGACTTCTTTCTGCAGAAAGGCTGCGACATACGCATACTACAGATGCGAATCATGCCCGACCATCTGCACATAGTGCTGCACGTAAGGCAGCCTATGAGCAAGAGTATCGGCGAGGTCATCCGCAGCGCCAAAAGCGCCTGCACCTCCCACTATAAGCGCACCTACCTCCCTCAACCCACCGCCCCGAGCAATCAACCCTTGCTCAAAAATGAGCAAGGACTGCCCACCGCCCCGAGCCTCGCTCAACCCTCCGCTCAGGGTGATGCTTGCGGTAAGCACTTTTGTCGCATTTTTGCGACAAGGGGCAGCATTTGGGAGTACATGCGCGCTGGTTACCATGAGCGGATCCTTCATTGCGATGGGCAGCTTGACAGGATGATCGCCTATGTGCGGGACAACCCGCGGCGCCTGTGGCTAAAACGCCATAACCCCCAGTTCTTCCGCCTCCGTAAGGGAGTCATCCTTGACAGTCAGCAAGGGCGTTGGGAGTGTAGAGCTATGGGAAACATGTTCCTCTTATCCTTCCCCTTCCGACAGCAGGTGCAGTGCTCGCGCAGTCTCTCGCAGAGCGAGATAGACGCCCGCAAGGCGGTCGTCTTACGCCTTGCCGCCCAGGGCTATGTCACCATTAGCGCTGCCATCAGTGAGGGAGAGAAGCAGATAGTCCGTGCTGTGCGAGAGGCAGGTCATCCGCTTGTCATACTCTTAAAGGACGGTTTCCCTGCCAAGGATTCTCCGCATGAGCGATATTACAAACCCTCCGGCATATATTTCGATGCCTGTGCCGAAGGGCGCCTACTGCTCCTTGAACCCTTCGACAGTGTCTATGCATCCCCCGCCATCGCCAATGCTGTCTATAGAAAGAGCCCCTTCGCTCCCCGTAACAGCCAGAGATACCGTTTCCTTGCCCTCAACACCATCGCCAACGCACTCTCCAAAGAAGAGGTTCGCGTATCTGTGGAACAACACGTGTAAAATATCGACTTTCTATATGCTTGACCACCGTATCATATATGATACGGTGGTCATCTTGTATATGCCCGGAAACATAGTGTTTGCAAGTATTTTGCAATGATTTTGCATCGAAAACGAAATAACCTTTCGTAATATTGTTGCGAAATTACAAAAAAATAGTTTCACAATAAAAAAACATCATTAATATTCGTTTATATTATGTTATTTTTGTAACTTTGCAAGCAAAATAGAAAAATCTATTAATAATTTTTGAAATAGATAAAATATAATGAAACAATCCAAAAAGATTAACAAAATATCATCCTCAGAGAAATTAGATTATATACGTGAAAATGTATGTAGTATAACAGAGGAGCGTATAAGAGCAGCTATACAACATGTAACTAAAAAGGATACCGTTATATCTTTGTTGAATCTATTTAGTGCTATGAACATTCCTTTTGCAGAGGAAAGTGATATTTTGAATACTGAATCAGAGACGTATAATAAGAAATATGCTACAAAAATCAATGGTAAATTTTCAACCGAGTATAATACATTGCTTTTTATCAAAGCGCAAGTGTATTTTCTCTATAGGTTAATTAATACAGTATCGGAAAAACCTAAAAATTATAAGAAGAAATCCTATATAAGCACTAATACGATAGAGTATAATGTTTCTCATTCATTATTAGGAACAATGCCATATTCTATACCTATGTTTGATTGTGATTCGGAACTCCAGAAACGACTTTTTCTAGAAATTCAGTCTTTTATGAAGTATCTTGATAAGAATCTAGAATTATGCAATAAAGTAATAAGAGAGGAAAAGTATAATCGTGAGAATGATAATATAGTTATGTGTCAGTTTGAAGAACAGATAGCCGAAATTTATGAATATCTAAAGACACCAAAGAACAAGAATGTTAAAATAGAAGAAGAATTTAAGGAAATTTTAGATGCACCAGATTCTCCAGAGATACTAAAAAAATGGTATCATAAACTAAACATACATGACTTTACAAAGATTTCAAGAGCAATCCAGCATAAAAGACTTTCTTTTTATACAAAAGAAGAACGTAAGGCTTTTGGTGATGATGTGAATAAAATTAAGCGTTTTAGAAGAGTCATGAAGTATTTTGTTAATGTAGTTGGTAAGATTACTGGCGAGACTATGGTCTATGTGCAGAAATATACGGAATGTAATAGTTCAAAGAACGCTTTCAGGGAATGTTTTAGTGTAGTGTATTCCACAATGGGTGGGAATCAGAAGATTGTAAGCGAGCAACGTTATAGTACCGCATATAATACATATTATTATAATGTAGATAAATACTTACAATTTCAATTGGAAATGGATAATTACCTATATAAGTCAGCTTAGTCGCACTTCTTTTATTGCGTAAAAGTTGAAATTTTTAGCATCAACATATATATGTGTTGGTGCTATTTTTTTTGTTTTTATAAACTTTTTGGCGTTATGTTTCTTATTACGTTAATAAAAAAGTTTATGAAATTGAGAAAAGAAGATTTTTTTTGTTGGTGAATATCGTGAAATATGTGTTTTTAATCAACTTTTTTGCTTGTTTTTCGTGAAAGCGTAAAGTGTTGTAAAAGTTTGTGTATTAGCGTGTTAAGTGTTACCTTTGCATCGTCATTCTACACATGAGAAGCAGAGGGTAGTCCGAAGCAGTCCAGCCGTGTGAAAGGTGACAATCTCGGCGGCGACCGTATGCTGGATACGGGCAACGCTCGTCTGGGTTTATCTTTATGTCAGAAATGACGCAAAACGAAATTTCAACAATGCTTGATGCTGTTCTCGCAAAACCTGCAGAGACAGCTGTGGTAAATGGTGCCGTATGTTCTGAGGAACTGGAGGCAAAGTTAAAAAACTGTATCGTGAGCATGAACGAGGAGTATCCTGCTAATAAGTTCTTGTTCAGTGTGGATGATGTGCCTGTGATAACGATGGCAGACCTTCATACGATAGGTGCAAAGCAAAAGGGAGGTAAGACCTCGTTGATACAGGTCTTTCTCGCTGCGGCTGCGTCGGGGCAGTGGCATCATGTGAAGTGTCTTGTATCAAACCTCAGCGTACTCTATGTAGATACCGAGATGAAGAAGGTGGATACTCAGCAGCTTGGCGCGAAGGTATCTGTGATGGCTGGGATGGATGTTCTGCCAGAGAATATTCATCTTGTAAACTTCCGACCTCTCTCTGCAAATGAGATGGTGATGGGAATACGCTATTTTGCTCAGTTATATCAGGCGGACATTATCATTGTTGATGGTATTGTGGACCTATGTTATGACTTCAACGATGTGAAGGCAAGCCAGGAACTGGTTATTGGATTCCTTATGAAATTTGCCGAGGAACAGCAGTGTGCTATCATTAATGTACTGCATACCAACAAGACTGATGGCTACACTGAGCTGCGAGGACATCTCGGAGCCTTCTTTGAGCAGAAGGGTTCTACGGTCATCAAGTGTGAGAAGGATGATGACAATAACATCGTCACGGTGAAGTTTCCTACGCATCGTTATGCGCCTGTGCCAGAGTTTCACTTTACGTTTGATGAAAACGGCATCCCTGTCTGTGCTGATGAGATGTATCAAAACATTCAGATGGAGAAGCAGCGTAGTGCGGAACAGATAAGGGCTGAGGAAAAGCGTAAGGTGTACGAAGAGCGTAAAGCCATGGTCCTGGATGTCATCAAAGCTCATGGGGGTAAGGTAGAAAGAAAGGCTTTGCTTGAAGAGATGATGGCAAGGCTGAATAAAAGAAAATCTACTGTCAGCAACCTCCTGAAGGCATTAAAGGCTGATGATGTCGTGACAGAGGACAATTCCCTCATTAGTATTGTAGAACAGTAATTCTTGAATGATTCTTTCGTCCAACCAACCAATTCTCCCCTATAGGGAATAATTGGTTGTTTGGACAAGAAGACTTAGTCATTCACTTTTTTATTAAACAGAAGTTTATGAACGAAAGATTTATTTTAGAGCGCTACCGCTCTGGTGGTGCGAACAGATACGAGTGTCCGCAGTGCGGAAAGAAGAAGTGCTTCACCTATTATGTGTATGCTGACTCGGGACAGCGAGTGGGGGAGGGATGTGGTAAGTGTAACCATGAGAATTCATGTGGCTACCACTATCCGCCACGACAGTACTTCCGCGATCACCCCACGATGGAACAGCGTTATGACGATTGGAAGCCGAAGTCATTACCGCCAGCACCACCAAAACCAACCATGGGGCTACTCCCTACGGAGTTGATAGCGAAATGCCGCTCTGACGACTCCGTTTTCATGCAGTGGCTCATCACACACGTGGGGGAGACAAAAGCGCGTGAGGTGGCTGAAATGTACCATCTCGGTGCTACGAGCCGACAGGAGGTAATCTATTGGCAGATAGACTTTATGGGTCGTCTGCGAACGGGAAAGATTATGTCCTATGACCATAGCGGTCACCGTGCGGAGAACGTGAACTGGCAACACTCGCTGATGAAGCGTCAGGGACGTCTGTCTGCTGATTGGAGTCTGTCGCAGTGTTTCTTTGGCGAGCACTTGTTGAGTAGCAAAGACGCACCAGTGATGATCGTTGAGAGCGAGAAGACGGCTGTCGTTTGCGCTGCGCTGTACCCTGATTTCCTGTGGTTGGCTACAGGTGGCTGCCATGCACTCAACTCTGAAAAGATGAGCGTGCTGCGTGAAAGGCACGTAACACTCGTGCCTGATGCCGGTATGTACGAGAAGTGGAAGATGCTGATGAGGAACGTCAAAGACATAGACTATCGCATAGCCGACTTCATGGAACCCTATCCACCGAATACCGACATTGCCGACATCGCATTACCATAAAATCATATCGCCTTTCGCCCGCTTCTTTCCTCCCCTCACAGGGGAGGTCAGGAGGGGTCTCTTGTTGCACTTTAGCCAGTCAAAACGTCGCTTTAGGAATGTCAAAGTTATGCTTTGAGCGTGTTAAAGTTATACTTTAGCACATGGTGGGGACGTGCTGTAAATGAAAGTGTAGAAGAGGGTGAAAAAAGTTCTTGTTAAAGCGAAAAAAGTACGGAAAATATTTGCGTATGTCAGGAAAAATTCGTACCTTTGTACTTGTTGAAAGAGATACCGTCAACGGTGCTTCTCAAGGCGCCAGAGAGTGTCGGCGAGGGTGCTCTGGAGATACTTTGCAAAGTTATGTTTTTAATCTTATTGTTTAAAAAATGACTCAAATTTCGTAAGTTGCCTGACGGCAAGAAATCTATCGCTCTTCGAGCGGAAATATTAAGCCCTGCGGGGAAATGTTTTATGATGGAAATATTTCTATATAAAAATTTCCAAGCGAAGCGTTTGAATTATTTCCGGCTTAAGCCGTAAGATTTCTCGCAAATCGACAATAACAATGCCTTTGTATTTGCGAAAGTTGTGTCATTTAAAAAGAGAAAGGAAAGTTTTTATGATTAAGTACACTATCTATCAGCAGAAGCGTAAGGGTGGTAACAACCTCTTCTACGGTCGTGCGGTGCATGATGAGATCATCGACTTCGAGGTTCTCGCAGAGCGCATACAGCGTAATGCGTCAGTGAAGAAGTCTGACTGTCTGGCGGTGCTCTCAGAGCTCGCCGAGGTGATGAACGATGAGCTGGCCTCAGGCAAGAAGGTCCGCCTGAATGATGTAGGCCTCTTCTGGCTCAGCATCAAGTCAAGCGGTGCCATCACCGAGGATGAGTACAGCGCTACGGACAACATCAAGGGCGTACGCGTGAAGTTCCTTCCGGAGGGTCACAAGAGCAACGGCGTCATGTCACGCGCCTTCACCCAGAACCTCACCTTCAAGCGCGCCACCGGCAGCGTGAAGTAAGAGACCCTGTCAGAGACCCCTCCTGACCTCCCCTGTGAGGGGAGGAAAGGAGCGGGCAAAGGGGGCGCTAAGAAAAAGCAAAGTGCGCTTGTCCGTCACAGGATAAGCGCACTTGTTGTTTTTCTTATACTCCAAGAACAACGGCTGGGTCAATGCTTAGGCGTTGGCTTATTAAACGTCCCACGTTGAGTCCTGGTTCTGTTTTTCCTGAGAAGATGTCGTTTATTGTACCCTTGCCGATTCCCAACAATTCTGCAACACCATCTATTGTGAGGTTGCGTTCGTACATACGCAACTTTATAACATCAACGAGTGATGGTGTGCTTATAGGATAATGTATATCCTCATATTCTTCCACCATGTCTGAAATCATGTCCAACTCCAAATAGTTCGGATCGTCAGTAGGTGTGTTGTCAGTCACTAATGGCAGCAGTTCGTCTATGCGTTTCAGTGCTGCCTTGTAAGCTGCTTGATTCTTAATCTGTGCCATATACTATATGTTTTGTATGTCTTTTATCTTGTCATATTCTGCGTGTGTGCCCACAAATCGTATGTAAACCCTCTGCGGCGTAAACTGTATGACTACAACTAACCTAAAGTCGTTGCCGTGAATGTTGAATACGTAATGTTGATTGCCGACAATGGATACAGTATTGAATGACTTGCGTATATCATCAAAGCAAGTCCATTGGGCGCGGCTAGTCTTTTTGTACCAATCTTCCAGCGCGACTTTTGCTTGCGGATTCTTTGTGTAGTACTCTGTCAAAGTGCTCTTTGCAATTACTCTCATATAGCCTGATTGCTGACCGTTTGTAATTTTCTGCAAAAGTACAAAAAAAAATCAAAGCGCCAAAAAATCAAAGCAATAATTTTGTTGTTTCACAAAAAAATATTAACTTTGCAACGCAAAGTGTTTTCTTCAACGATAACACGTAACAAATATATTCACTAAAACCTTTATGATCATGATAACAGGATTTATAAGAGGTTGTAAAGTTCAGCTACCAGATGATTGGTACACGGACTACGAAAAAGTAAAAGTTGATTTTCTAACTGATGGTAAACTACGTCTATCCAGCAAAAGCGGAATCAATGTTGTTGACAACTTTTTTGAGGAATGTCACGACTGGGAAAACGACCCGCACTAAACATGAAAATCTTCATTTTACTTTTGAGGTAAAGTGAATAGATGTAATGTGGGCGATACCTTATTATATATAAGGTGTATGCGACACGGGGATGGTGATCCCCAGAGAACTTAACGGAATGATATTAGCGTTTGCTAATTATTCGGACAAAAGAAGTTGTAGAACCTAGGAAATTCAACAAACTCTTAATATAGTGTAACCGAATAAGAAGTGAACGTCCATGCTATGCGTGGGCGTGCCTCTTGTTTACACTATATGGGTTATCCTAGGACCTTACAACTTTGACAAGACAAAGCGCACCACGCATTTCTTATGCCCTTTTAGTTAGTTTTACGCTTCTGACAGATAAGAAACCAAACTAAATTAATTTATAATTAAAACTAACTAAAACAAAC
>JAGHTW010000151.1 GCA_018065145.1 Candidatus Prevotella equi | reverse complement strand
ATGGAAGAACGTACCCTCAGCGAGGTGCGCCAATTTGTGGGTAACGGTGTCAAGCGACTAATTGAACTTGCAGTGCCTGAGAGCATGGAAAGAGGAAAGCGGAATCCAGACCTCTTTGAAAAGGTATTTACAGATTTCAAGACCTATTACGTAGAGCACTGTCAGGACAACACTGGACTCTATGAAGGTATAGCCGAAACACTGAAAGTATTAAAAGAGAAGGGGGTCAGAATGGCTGTCGTAAGCAACAAACTACAACAAGGAGTTACGGAACTGGTAAATTCTGAGGTTCATACAGTAGGGAAGAATGATGCTCTGCGACTCTGTGACTACATGGATGTGTCGATAGGCGAACGTCCAGAGGTAGCAAGGAAACCAGCTCCAGACATGGTTATAAAGGCATTGGAAGAACTTGGCGTAGAGAAGGATGAAGCTGTATATATTGGTGATTCGGAAGTTGATGTGCTGACAGCTCGTAACTCAGGGTTACCATGTATCTCCGTGTTGTGGGGCTTCCGTAACATAGACGTACTAAAGGAATATGGCTCTGACACTTTCGTAAAGCACCCAATGGATATAATCTCAATGTTTGAATAATGACAATACATAAGTTTTATTGAAATCATAAAACGTATGTCGAATATCTCACAAAAACATAACAACCTACCAGCTTCGCAGATAGCGGATGAGGTGAATGAAGCTCTACTGAAAGACGGTGGAGCCGTTATCACTGCGCCTCCAGGTGCCGGTAAGTCAACGCTTCTACCGCTGACAATCCTTGAAGGTTTGCATGGTAGCGGTAAAATTCTTATGCTTGAACCACGCCGTCTGGCTGCACGTCAGATAGCAGAGCGAATGGCAGATATGCTCGGTGAGGAGGTGGGAAAGACCGTTGGTTACCGTGTGAGGTTTGAAAAGAAAGTGTCGAAGGACACTCGCATAGAGGTACTTACTGAAGGAATACTGACTCGTATGCTGACGAATGATGCTACGCTGGAAGGTGTGGATGTGGTGATATTCGATGAATACCATGAGCGAAGCATCAACTCAGACCTGGCGCTTGCCTTAACACGTCTTGTAAAGGACATTATACGTCCTGACCTGAGGATTGTAGTTATGTCGGCAACCATTGATGCTGACCTTATCTGCAAGACCCTCAATCTGCCATTGATAGAGAGTGAAGGAAGGATGTTTCCTGTGGAAGTTTGTTATGCTAATGATGACGTAGATATTTATGACGTACCATCTGCCGTTGCATCGATGATTCGTAAGGCACATAACGAGAATGAAGGAAGCATTCTTGCATTCCTGCCAGGACAGGGCGAGATTCAGAAGTGTGTCGAGATGCTTGAAGAGAATCTTGGCGATACTCGCGTCTATCCTCTTTACGGCAACCTTCCCCCAGAACAACAGCGTAGGGCAATCGCACCAATGAAGGAAGGCGAACGAAAGATAGTTCTTGCCACGCCTATTGCTGAGACTTCATTAACGATAGAAGGGATAAGGATCGTTGTGGACTCAGGGCTTCACCGCAAACTTGTATTCGATGGTCGTACTGGATTGAGCCATCTTGAAACCGTCCGCATATCAATGGATATGGCAACGCAGCGTATGGGACGCGCTGGACGATTGACAGATGGAGTATGCTATCGACTATGGACAAAGGTGTCAGAGAGTCGTATGGAAGAGCAACGCAAACCAGAGATTCTTGAAGCAGACCTTGCACCTATGGTACTCGATATTGCAGCGTTCGGAGAAAGCGATATAGCGTCATTGCCATGGATGACCACACCTGAGCATGATGCAGTATATCGGGCCAAGGCATTGCTGCAGAGTCTTGGAGCGGTTGACTCTAAAGGTGCTATAACCGAAATAGGCAAGCAGATGGTAGGTTTACCATGCCATCCACGTGTTTCAAGAATGATTCTTCATGCTAAAGACAACAAGCAAAAGTCGTTAGCGTGTGATATAGCTGCATTGCTTGAAGAGAAAGATCCTATGAATGATAATCAGGATTCAGATATTTCTTTCCGTATATCCGCACTCAGAAAAGCAAGAAACCAGAAGAACCTTGGTCGTTGGAGTCGTATAGCCAAGATTGCAGAGGAATATCATCGTATGGCGCATGTGAACATTGACAATACAGATATTTCTCCTAAGGAAATCGGTGCTCTTATAGCATACGCTTATCCAGAACGTATAGCCAAAGCATGGGACAATAGCGGAATGTTCAGGCTTGCCAGTGGTGATAACGTGCATGTTGATATGTCAGACTCTGTGTCAGCACACCCGTGGATTGCTATAGCTTCTGCCAATCTATCCGCGCCAGCAAGAGGGAAAGTGTTCCTTGCTGCTCCGTTGGATATTGAGGATATTGCGGAGCTTGTGACCGAGCGTGACAACGTGTCGTGGGATAGTAAGGAACTGAAGGTTCTTCTGCAACATGAGAGAAGAGTAGGAAAGCTGCTCATTAGTACCAAACCTATCCATGATGCGCCAAAGGAGGACATAATTGGCATAATCTGTGAAGCAACGAAGAAAGATGGTTTGAGCATGTTTGATTGGAACGATGATGTCCAGCGCCTCCAGAGACGTGTGGCTAAGGTTGCGGAATGGCATCCTGAACTTAATATGCCCGATCTCTCTACTGAACATCTTATGCAGACTGCAAAGGAATGGCTTCCGATGTATGTAGAGACGAATGGCAGAATAGCCACATCTGCAACGGAATTGAAGAAGATAAACCTCTGTGAGGTGCTTATAGGTATATTAAACTCCCTCTCCTTCGGGGAAGTCGGAAACTTCAAGTGTTTCCGAGTATGTGCAAATGGGGGTGGGGCTCTGCTTGACCGTTATGCACCATCCCATATACAAGTGCCAACAGGCAGTCGCATACGCATTGACTATCGTTTAGGTGCTGATGCCCCTGTGCTCAGTGTCCGACTGCAGGAATGCTTTGGCATGGAAGACACGCCAACGGTAAACGATGGTAAGCAGCCATTGCTGATGGAACTGCTGTCGCCAGGTTTCAAACCTGTTCAGCTGACACAAGACCTCCGTTCGTTCTGGAGCGGAACATATTATGAGGTGCGCAAAGAACTGAAACGCCGTTATCCAAAACATTATTGGCCTGAGAATCCTCTTGAAGCAGGAGCTGTGAGAGGGGTTAAAAGAAAGTAAGAAAAGATGATTTTACAAGACACCAGGAGCCATAAAGACCTTTTATTTCGCTATAAGGTTCCTGTACGTTATATGATAGCTTTTACTGGGCAAAACCTATGCTTTTACATGATGGCAAAAATAAAGTATTTTGCTAAGTATTGAAAATCAACCATTTGTAAAAACAGTGAAAATGGCGTATTTGCGACCAACTTTCTTGTTGTTTGCAAATACGCCAAGGAAACAGCGGTACGAAAAATCAAAGTGTCACGATTGAGGTTGAATTTATAGTATCGTGTTTTATTTTCGCATCTAGTGTTTCGCACTATCTATCGTGACCACAAGATTAAGGATAATCCGAATGGCTTCCTTGACAGAATAGACACGATACCAACGGAGAAGGAACATCTACTATTTTTTTGTGTATTTGCTGAACACGTCTTCAGTAATATAAATATAATCAATGG
>JAGHTW010000203.1 GCA_018065145.1 Candidatus Prevotella equi | reverse complement strand
TCACCAAGAGCAGATGGCAAACAAGACTTTGTTATTGATGACAACCTCATTGAAGAGTTTGAAGGTCTGCAGTCTGTTCAATTCAACAAACATAGCAAAGCTTTGGTTTGGGGTATATTCGGAGATAATGATCCGATAGCACACTTTGAACCTATGTTCCTCGAACATTACGAGGTATCGCATCATTTCCCTGGTGCTCATACTCCAACAGCGGAAGAAATCAATGAATATCACGTTCCTTTGATAAGACAGATGCTTTCACAGATAAATCACGATTAAAGAAATCCACAATACAAAAATGATTAAAAATTACATATTCGACTTTGACGGTACTGTTGCCGACACGATAGGTGGCATCGTAGCTACAATGCAGGAAACATTCCGTCTGCACAATCGAGACATTCCTTCTGTTGAAGACATAAAAGGGGTAATAGGACTGCCTCTTGATGGTTGTATGCGTGGATTGGGCATTATTGACGAGAGTGATGTTACTGAACTTTGTGCTACCTACAGGCGCATATTCCCTGATATAGCAATGTCAAAGATAGAACTGTTCCCAGAGGTTAAGGACACATTGACGGAACTACATAAACAGGGTAAACGTCTGGCTATCGCCACATCGAGGAATAAGGTATCATTGACCGAGATAATGAAGCGTCATAGCGTACTTGATTATTTTGATCTGCTTGTTTCTGCATCTGATGGCTATGCTCCAAAACCTGCTCCAGACATGGTTCTTGGAATACTTGACCAGTTGGGAATCAGCGAAAATGAGACCATGGTCATCGGTGACACGACCTTTGACATAGAGATGGGTAATAAGGCGCATTGCTGGACATGTGCCGTAACATACGGTAATCATACCCGGGAAAGGCTCATGACAGCACAGCCAAACTTTATTGTTGATAGTTTCAGTGAGGTACTATCCTGTAAGAACGTCTTTTAAGAATCTACAACTAACCTAAATATGGCACCAAGAAAGCGTAAGAAGAAACAGATAGACGAAGGACCATTCCTTTTCAGTGAAGAGGAAATGTTAGGTATGATAGAGAATGTCACTATCATACAGACACCTGAATCGCCAAAGGAAACGAATCCAACAGACAGTGTTGACAAACCAGAGACAAAGGTTGAGACCTCTGCATCAGTGGAACTATCCAGTGATGAAAGGATGATTTCAACTATGGCTGAGGTCTTACGTCAGATGTCATATATGACAAAGAGTGAAATTCGACGTATAGCATTCACTATTACAGTAGTATGTGAGCAAGGTATGGAGCTAAACAAGCAATACGATATTCCTATAATATCCAACAATGAGATTTCTGGCTATGAGCTCGCTGCATGGTGCTACTGTACATTCATGGAATCATTCCCTTCAATGAAAGATAAACTCCATTTACCTTATGCCTCGCATTATGAAAAGGCTAAGGAATTGATAACATTGTAATAGACAAAACTCTCGTTAAGATGAAAGAAATACTGAAATTCTTGCGTGACCTGTCGCGCCACAATAATAAAGAATGGTTTACTGCCAATAAGGAAAGATACCAGAAGGTACAGATGAAATGGTACGACTTCTGCGAACAACTGATTGCGGAGGTTGGGCAGTTTGACGAGGATATTGCTAAGCTGACAATCAAGGATTGTACCTATCGCATCTACCGTGACACTCGTTTCAGTAAGGACAAGACACCATATAAGACTCATTTCGGTGTATTTCTCTGTCCTGGTGGTAAGAAGTCGATGCACGCTGGCTACTATTTCCATGTAGGAACTGGTGGTGAAGATTCATATCCTACTGGTCACATGCTTGCATCAGGTAACTATTGCTATGACTCAAAGGCGATAAAGATACTTCGAGAAGACATCAGTGATGGATGGGAAGAGTTTAGGGATGAAGTTCTTGATGCCGCTGATCCTGCTTTCTATGTAGATATGGACGATGCGTTAAAGAGAGTACCGAAGGAATATCCGACAGATGCTCCTTACGCTAACTTTATGCGTCTGAAGAACTTCTGCCTTGTTCTGAATGTAGATGATGAGTTCATTACTTCACCAGACTTGGCAAAGCGTGTTGCAGAGTTGTTCCGCACGACAAAACCCTTCAATGATTATGTCAACCGCGCTGTTGACTATGCGAGAGAAGAAAATTAAACCAATAGTTAAATATCGAATATAACATATATGACACTTAAAGATTTTGTAGATACCAACTGGCATCGTGGTAATGTTGTTAAGTTGATGAATGGTAAGGAGTACCTTGTAAAGGGTGTAAAAGGGCATGGTCGCTGGCTTTTGCTCTATTCCGAAGAGTTTGATGCTAAGTTTGTGGCAGACTACAGAATTGTTGATTGCCGTACTTCTGACTATGAAGAGCCGGAAGAGGTATATCTGGAGATGAAGCGTCAGAAGCAAGCTGAAGCCGAAGCAAGACGTGAGGCTGAGCGTCAGGAATATCTCCGTGCAAAGGCAGAGCGCAAGCAGAAGAACATCGAGGCTCAGGAACGTGCGCATCAGGAAGCATTGGCAAGAAAGGCTGCTAACAGACAGAAGAATGGTCAGGCAAAGGTAGAACCAAAGACAGAAGTAAAGCCTGTTGCTCCAGTAGAGTCAAAGAAGGTTGAAGCTCCGAAAGTTTCTGAACCAACTCCAAAGGCTGTTGAGCCAGCACCTGAAGCTCCAAAGAAACGTTTACGTAAGCGTATAAGAATCACTGCTGCTACTCCTGTTAGGGAAAAGGTAGAATTTTTCAAGAAGAAATAGTTCCGTTATCCTATATGTCAAGCAACGAATTAAGAGACTCCATCCTTCAACTCTTATCTTCGAAGAGTCCAGAACCAACAGAAGCAATAACCGCTGTGGCACACGTCCTTATTGAGTTATTGTGTCATACCTGTGACATGAACGGATGGTCTGAGCAATCAATAACTGCGTCATCTGATCTCATAGGTCAGATTCATGAGAATTTCCTTGGTATTGCCAACAAATACAAGCCAGAAAATGATAAGGGAGAATATGTTACCCTTGACGAAATGAAGAAACGTACAGCTGATGATGCAGAAAAACTGACAGATCGGGAGGCTGACATAAAGGCAAGGGCAAAGGCATGTGAGCAGATAATGGAAACTGATACCATCGGTTTCTTGCTCCTTTCATATCTGAAGGATGGCAGTACATCCATGTGTTCTAACCTCAAAGATGAGAAAATGCGAGAAGAGATATTCTTTCTTATGAAGGAAACTCTGTTTGGCAAAGGTGGTGAACGTTCCTATTCCATTAAGTAACGATAATCATGTAAGGCTGTAAGGATGAAAACGTATCTTGAAATAAAGGTTCCGCTGATGCTTAACGTGCAGTGGTATAAGAATCTTATCAATGCGCTATGTCGAGTAAACACGCGATGGCAAAAAGGATTCTGGCATATCACAGCTGCATTCCTCGATGACGCACCAGAGGATGTCGATGTTGCATCTATCATTGATAAACATCTGAGCAAAGTAAAGCCAATGATGATAACACTTGATACATTAGGCGTTTTCGCTATTCCAAGCGGACAGTCAAAGATAGTGTATCTTACATCAAGCAATCCTCCTTCAGAACTTCTGAAACTCATTGAGAACATAAGGGAAGATTTGCGTAATACAGGATGTACTTTGTCTATGGAGTTCAAACTGCATGTGACACTTGGAAGGATATTCGATGATGATTATGATGTTCCGACATTGCAGACAATGATAGAAGAAGTAAGTCATTCTCCTTTCTCATGCACATTGATAGAGGCTGACTACAGAGAGTTCAGAGGACGTGAACTACAATCGTGGTATTTCTATGACTCAACAGTAAGATGATAAAAATCCGTTGCGTTGTTGAACGCATTACATTTCAGAACCAGGAGAACGGCTTTTCCATTATGAAGGTAAAAGTTAAGGGATATGATGACCTCGTTACTCTTGTAGGTAACCTGCTGGATGTACCTGTGGGTTCGGTACTGCTGTGTGATGGTGACTGGAAGGTTGACAAGCGTTATGGCAATCAGTTCGTTGCTGAGACATGGGAAGAGGTGATGCCGGCGACTATATACGGAATAGAGAAATATCTCGGCTCTGGTCTGGTCAAGGGTATAGGACCGAAATTCGCCCACCTCATTGTTGCAAAGTTCGGAACAGAGACGATTGAGGTCATCGAGGATGATATAGAACGTCTTTATGAAGTTCCGGGCATTGGCAAGAAACGTGTCGAAAAGATTCGTGAAAGCTGGGAGAAGCAGAAGGACATCAAGAATGTCATGCTTTTCCTGCAACAATATGGCGTGAGTACCGCCTATGCAGCCAAGATATACCGTCAATATGGCAAGGAGAGTATCGACAATGTCAAGGAGAATCCTTACCGCCTTGCTGATGACATCTGGGGAATAGGTTTCAAGACCGCCGACGGTATAGCATCCAAGATGGGTTATGAGAAGAATGATATTCGTCGTTGCAAGAGTGGTCTTCAATATACCCTCAATGAACTTTCCAATGATGGACATGTCTATGCCGTTGAGGAACAACTGATAGAATCTGCCGTAAAACTGCTTGAAGCTGACAGGGAACCTATAGAGTCCGCTCTTGCAGAAATGATAGAGTCAGAGGATCTTGTCAAGGAGGATGAAGCAATATATCTTCCACCATTCTTCTACTCAGAGGCTGGTACTGCCCGTAAAATGCTTAACCTTCTTCGTGTGTCACAAGAATCATTGTTTGGTGGCACTGTGGATATTGATGCCATACAGAAGACATCGGGAATAGTATATGATGATGTTCAGGTGGATGCCATAAAGACAGCCGTTGCATCAAAGGTTATGGTGCTGACAGGTGGTCCTGGTACAGGTAAGACTACAACGACACAGGGAATCATCGCAGCTTTCAAGACTGCAGGATTGCGTATTTTGCTTGCTGCCCCTACAGGAAGAGCTGCAAAACGTATGAGTGAAGCCACTGGTATGGAAGCAAAAACCATTCACCGACTTCTTGAATATAATCCTGCCGACGGTTACAAGCGTAATGATGAGAGTCCGCTTGAAGGTGATGCGCTTATCGTTGATGAATGCTCGATGATTGACATTATGCTGATGTATAACCTCATGAAGGCTATACCTGTTACCATGCGTCTGATACTTGTGGGAGATATTGATCAGTTACCGAGTGTCGGAGCTGGCAATGTGCTTCGTGACGTGATAGATTCTGAGGTCATTCCTGTTGTCCGTCTTACGAGGATATTCCGTCAGGCACAGTCAAGCCGTATAGTCATGAGTGCCCACGCCATCAATCAGGGACGTTATCCTGATACTTCAAACGGACGTAATACTGATTTCTTCTTTATTAAGAATGAGAATCCAGAACAGGTTGCGACAGAAATTGTGAATCTGGTACAAAATCGTCTGCCAAAGGCATACAGTCAGCCTATCAGCAATATACAGGTGCTTACTCCTATGCAACGTGGTGTTGTCGGTGCTGCCAACCTTAATATGGTTCTGCAACAGGCACTGAACAAATCAACAGAAAGTCTAAGTCGTAGTGGCTACACCTTCAAGAAAGGAGATCGTGTGATGCAGATTCGTAATAACTATGACAAGGATGTGTTCAATGGTGACATCGGTTTTGTCGAATCCATAAGTCTTGAAGATAGAACGTTGACTGTGGATTTCGATGGCAGTAAGGTTGAATACGAGGTTTCCGAGCTTGATGAACTGACACTTGCATACGCTACTACTATCCATAAAGCACAGGGTTCTGAATATCCAATAGTTGTGATGCCTGTACTTATGAGCCATTATGTTATGCTTCAGCGCAACCTGATATATACTGGTATAACGAGAGCAAAGAAGATCTGCATACTCATAGGACAGCCGAAGGCATTGTCTTATTCCATAAGGAATCTGACCGTCACAGACAGAAACACACGTCTGAAAGAAAGACTTCACGGACTTCTTCCTGTAACAAGGGAATCTCATGAAACAGATAATGGCAAGGAAAAGGAATCGGCAGGTTGTCCTTCTTGATGATGGACTTCCTGCCGATAAATATATAGTGAGTTTATGGCGTTTATCTGCGAACTGGCTGCTGACATGTGTTGCGCCATGTTACAGGCTGTGAGTGATGCTTGTGCATGTCTTTCTCCATTTTCTTTATCTGGTGTTTGGTCAGATGGCAGACCTTGCACTCATTGTGACGGTTGTAGTTATGGTGGTGAGGTCGAACCTCGTGGCGATGACCATGGTCGCACTTTACGATGATAACCTCTGTGCGTGGTGAATGAACTGTAGGCTGGTGCTTTACTACCTTACCGAAACTTGTAGTGCTGATCATTGACATTACTACTACCATGCTGCTTATAATCATTGACTTTTTCATATTCTTAAAGTTTTTGTGAGCCTTGTGACTCGGTTTGACATTTTGTTTCTTGTTCTTTTGTGATTGCAAAGGACGGCAACATTTTCGTTTACCAAAGTCTTTTTCCCTAATGAAGAAAGGAGAATCCCTAATGTGTAATCAGGAAATCCCCCTTCGCGTGCGTACCATATTATCGTTATAATCCACCAAAAACATCCTTGACCTGTGAAGAATACTCGCCATTTCCATATTTGCCTGACATTACTTCTCCCATAGCATCAGCCATTCCTTCTAATG
>JAGHTW010000008.1 GCA_018065145.1 Candidatus Prevotella equi | reverse complement strand
GGGGTACTGAGCAACATTAACAATTTCCTAATCATACACCAATAAAATGGAAGGAACACCACGGACACACGAAAGCAATGTAATGCAATTCTGCGTCATTGCCATTGAGACGGCTGCTCGCAAGATGGGAATTTCGCCAACTGAACTCACAAAGCGCCTTGAGGAACAAGACCTCATAGAAGGACGCTTATTCAAGTTCTATGACATGTTGCACACCCAGAGTGCCGACTATGTGGCAGATGACATTATTGAAACTCTCTACAATTACGAACATGATCAATAACGACAATCGCATACTCTATCACGGAGCTACGGCCGAAGTTCGTGAGCCTCTCACGCATGTTGGCCGTCCTGAACTTGATTTCGGACCAGGTTTCTATCTTACCAACGATAAGCAGCAAGCCGTAAACTGGGCGAACACCAAAGCAGGACGTAAGAAAGGACAAGTTGCAATACTGAACATCTATCGCTTCGATCTTGAAAGTTTTCTCGCCAATAGCGACTTTCATCAGTTAAGGTTCCCTGAATATAATATTGAATGGTTGGACTTTATCGCAGCCAGCCGCAAGGGCAAACAACCGTGGGAGGGACTTGATTGGATAGAAGGTGGAATTGCCAACGATAGTGTCATCTCTACGGTTGATGCATACGTGGATGGCTCTATGCCAGCAGAGATGGCTTTAGGCAAACTCATAAAAGAAGAACTAAAGCATCAGGTTTGTATTAGCAACCAACTCATCATTGATCAATATCTCACATTCCAAGAATCCATACAGTTATAAAAATGAAGGATTATCAACTATATCGCAAGATAACTCGCATCATCATGCAGCTTTCTGAGGAATTAAATATTTCCTCAAAGAGAGCCATGCTCATCTTCTACAACTCCACGGTAGGAAATCAATTGCATGATCCCAAATACGGATATCAGCTAATGTCAGATACCTATATTGTCAACGATATTAAAGCAGAATTTGCGAATATCCAATCGTTATCCTGAACAGGGAAAAGAATAAGCCGGCTCACATTGCGAGCCGGCTTTTTTTATGCTAATAGTTAATAATAAAGAGCTTGAAAAATTAATTTTCGAAAATTTACGTTTAATTCTACGGTAATTTACGTTTAAAAAGATAAAGAAACCGTTTGGAGACAATATGTGTATTATGGTTAAATATCATGATTCACTCGTATATGCCCTGTCGTGGGTGGTGCGAAATACAAGGTGTAAGCAAAAGGGTGGGTTTGGGTTACAAAACGTAAGTTGAAAAAGTACGGTCTTGAAATGCGAAATAGAGAGTCGCGGCACCAAAATGCTGCGATTTTTTTATGTCTTTACACTCGGTTTGGGGCAAAATTAAGCCTCTGTGTTGTAATCGTGCAACGATTACAATGTAAAAGTTAAACGATTACAGAGTAAAGGTTGCACGGTAACAGGGTAATCGTTGCACGATTGCAGCGGTTTTTTGGTAGTTTCAAATTCGCAAAATTCATAACTTGCTGATTAGTAGTTGTTTGCTAAACGTTCGAAATTTTAAGAATTCTGGACTGAAGATTCATTTTTTACAAATTCGCCGTTCTAGGACCGTTAGGAAAAGTCAATAATTTACTAAAATGGCGCTTTTTCTTACAAAGTGTAAGTTGTGGAGTATCTTTGTGTTTCTGATAATTTTTATCGGATTATTCTTTTTTTTTAATATTTTTTCTTACCTTTGCAAAAATTCAATATTTCTACTAATTCAAGACAATAAAACAAACACTTAATAATTATGAAGGCAAAACATTTTATTTGCATGCTATTTATGCTGCTCCTGTCTTCTTCTGTGATGAAGGCGTATAACGTAAGGTTTTATGTGAATGGACAGGTGTATTCTGAGACAACAGCGAAGAGTGGACAGACAATTACACTTACCCCCCCCAACAGAGAGGCTATTGACTGTCCGTTCTCTATCTATTTCAATGGTTGGTCAACAAACGATGATCCGATGAATCCTAAACTGATAAAGGGTGATCCAACGGGCGCAAGCATGGCTCTTCCTACCTATACAGTGAAGGGTGATGTGAATTTCTACGCTATGTGGAATCTTGGCTATGACTTAGTCTATTGCCTGGATTACTATACAGTGACTATAGGAGCTACGGAGAACGGTTCCATAAGTACGACAGACTTCTACGATGGGGAGTATTTCCGTGGCTACACATGCGTTGAAACAAAGGCGGGAAACAACAAGGCCTATAAGGTTCTTAAGGGATCTGCTATTGCCTTAGAGGCTACAGCTAACGAGGATTATGAGTTTGACAGTTGGTCTATCGGATTCAATAGGGACGTGCAGCAGTCTGGCAACAAAACGAGAATCGTAGTGAACAGCGATGGTTATGTCTCTGCTCAGTTCAAGGAGAAAGAGAAAGCGCCGGTTGTTGACTATACAGCCCTTGATGCGAAGATGCAAGAGGCAAGCAGCTACCTTTGGAATGATCTGCTGGATGACAAGTATGAGGAAATCAGATGGACTCTGTCTTATGCCATAGAGGATGCTGAATCGCTTAAGACTGGCGACAAGACACAGGCAGAGATAGACGAAGGAGTGCAAACGCTTGCCAACGCTCTGACAAAGGCGATGAACGATAAGGAGTCTATTGATAATGCTGAGAAGAATGATTCTTCAAAGGTTGACTTCACTGCCCTTGATGCGAAGATGCAAGAGGCAAGCAACTATCTCTGGAATGAGTTGCAGGAAGATAAGTATGAGGACATAATGTGGACTCTGCGTAATGCTATAGAGGAGGCAGAATCGCTGAAAATGTTTGACAGAACGCAGGCAGAGATTGATGAAGGTGTGAACGCTTTGGCTGAGGCTCTGACAAAGGCGATGAACGATAAGAAGGCTATCGACGATGCTCCGCCTGTTCAAAAGATAGACTATAGCGACTTGGCAACACTGCATAATATTGTGTTGAACTATTATCTGACTATCTATTCAGAAAGTAAGTACGAAGAACCTGTAAGCAAACTGTATGCCGTATTGATCAAATCGCTGAACATGTACAATAATCAAAATGCGAAATCGCAACAAGAGGTGAACGATTTGATTAATGAATTGTCACAGGTTTACGAAGCTGCAAAGTTGGAAGTTGCGGCTATTGACAATGCAGGAAAGTCTCCTTCAAAGTTGGCGTTTGAGGCTGTTTATGAAGAGGCGAATAATTATTATAACGAGATTTATTATGACTACAGCGCAATAGCAAGTAGTTTCCGTAGTGAGTACAACAGTGCAGCGATGAGAGTGACATGGGGCGGTTCTGTTACCGATGAGGAGTATGACAAAGCTACCGCTGCGATAGAAAAGGCGCTGAAGAAGGCGAAGGAAGCCGTAGCAGCTGCAAAGGTGGGCTATAACGAGAAGGAACTGACCGATGCTATCTCTGATGCTGTCATATATTATAAAGGTATAGTCAATGATTATGCAGGCATTGCTGCTACTCTTGCTGCGGAGATAGAGAAGGCAAACAGCGCTAAGGCTAACCTGACATGTCAGGCAGATGTAGATAATGCTGTCGTTGACATTCAGAATGCTTTGGCAGATGCCATGGCGGCAGTGAAGAGCGTTCTTCCTTCGGCAGACCAGAAGCAGAGTCTTGCCTTCGTGACAACATCAACAGAATATAGCTATAACCGTAAACAGTACGGTTATGATGGTCAGGGACGTATTGCTCAGGCTTTGGGAATGAGCCTTAACAGCAGCAATAATACATGGATGCTTGATACTTGTTACACTTACGAGTATCCAGACCAGTACACTACCATTGAGTATGCAAAGACAACACACTATGATCCAGAGTTCGTTGATGGAAACCCTGTATATAAGTGGGAGTGGATGCACAAGAAAGTGACAACCACTACAGCAACGGCTAAGGAGGTGAAGCTTTACTATTACGACAACTATGAGGACGCATGGAGTGATGAGGCTTCAAGCACAGAGACGACTGCTTATGACGAGCAGGGTCGTGAGGTGAAGATTATCTCTGACTATAACATGAAGGAGATAGTGTACGAGGGTAATAGAAAAACCGTGACAAAGTATGATTCCTATGGCGGAGAGGGTAGTTACACTCCTGCAAACAGAGAGGCAACAGAAAAGGACGAGAACGGAAACCTGCTGTTGAAGCAGAGCTATAACTATATTAATGGTGAGTGGATGCTCGGCAATGTTGATGAATACAAATATTCTGATGACAATGTTTATCTGGGAAATATAAACTCATATTATTCAAATGGTGAGTTCCGATACAGCAGTGACAATACATACACTGTGGAGCGTGATGCTCAGGGCCGCATAACAAAGAAGATAAAGAATAACGGCGGCGCTACATATTCTACCATAGAGTATAATGGCTATGTAGCAACCGAAAGCATCGGTTCCGAGAAAGTTATCACACGTGTGCTTGACAGCGAGGGTAACCTTATGAGATACACTGTCAAGGAATATGGTAAAGACTGGAATATCGGTAAGTATGTGTGGAGAACTATCAAGGATGTGAAATATGAGTATGACAAGAGCGTGCTTGCTGCTGATGTCGTTGGCGGCATGAAGTACATCAAGGAACCAGGAACTTCTGAATATGAAGATGATCCTGCTAATGTTTCCTATAAACTGAAGTATGCTCTGGCAAAGACTACAAACAATGGTGTCTATGACAAGACGCAGAATATCTATTCGCTGCAGCCTGTTACGGTGAAGCCTGCTACCTATGATATGTCAGCAGCAGAACCTGTAATCACTATTCCTGTTGCAACAATCGTTGACAAGGTAGAGTGCGACGAGGGTGCCGTAGTAGAGATTGTAGATGAGGCTGGTAATGTTGTCTTCGAGAAAAAGATAACACACGAGGACTTTGACAGCGAGAAGGGAATGTTTAGCGATGGAAAGATGAACATTCAGGGCTTTAGCAAGACTTACCGCAAGCCTGTTGCTCATGAGTTTGATGAGAAGAAAGAAGAGATGATGATGTCGGCTGCAAAGGGCGTGAAGAAGATGGCAGAGCCAGTGAAGATTCTTGCTGATGCTACTGTTATAGGCGAGGGAAGATACTTCGTACAGATTGCTGGCGGCGCTGTGAAAGTAAACGGCAAGCCAATCAATCAGGTTATGACAGTATTGAATATCGGCATTAATGATTCCGTCACAGGAGATGTGAACAATGACGGTGTTGTCACACGTGAGGATGCTGTGATGATAATGAACTATTATCTTGGCATGACGGTTGAAGGCTTCAATGTCAGCGCTGCTGACGTAGATGGTGATGGCAGCGTGACAATGTCTGATGCTAATGCTGTGATAAATATCTGTCTGGAAAAGAAATGATTCAAGGCTAATATACTACGAAATGAAGAAAATGGTTGTTTCCATACTCTCGGCAATGATTGCTTTGGCGGGATATGCACAGAAGGATATCACGAATGAATATCTGAAGAATCCTTCCTTTGAGAGTGATGACATTACGTCGCTGCCGGCTGATGGTACGCGTGGTGCATATACGGCGAAGAGTGTTGTGGGATGGACGTTGTCTGGCAGCTATGGCGTGAGTGATATCATGACTGCTAATGCTACTGCTACGGATAATAACTTCGGCAGACCAGGAACACCTTCCGATGGTAAGCAGATGTATTATATCCGCAATGCGTGGGCTGCTTCTGCTGCTCAGCTGTTACAGAAGGTGACATTGCCTAAGGGTAAGTATCGTATTACTGTAGATAATAAGTGTATCACAGCGTCATCGCATAGTGCAAGTCTCGTGGCTGGCTCGGAAACGACGTCACTGACGTTCGCTTCTTCTATGCCTTCGGTGTGGAATACTGCAACGCTGGACTTCGTTTTGAAGCAGGAGTCAACGGTGGATGTGGGACTGAAGGTGAACTTCGGCAGTGGTTCTGGTGGTTCTATCATAATTGATAACTTCAAATTGTATGATATCAGTGATGTCGTAGTGCCAGAGGATCCTACGGAGAAAGAGGTGTCGTCACATACGGAGGGCATCATTACACCGCAGTTCGTACCAGAGAGTGAGATGAAAGGGGACTTGTTGCAGATGCTTGCCGATTTCTCGAAGTACATGGTAAATGACTGGTATCAGTGTACAGCACCTAATAGTATCAATGAGACGTGCGGATACTTCAATGGCGAGAACTCTGGAGGCAGCAATGAGCAGGGTGTGAGACCTAATGCTGACCTGTCGATGATATGCGCCTTCCTCGTGAAGTATGGTAAACCAGCAGGAGTGAAGCTTCCAGCGGGTGTGACATGGGAGAAGATAGAGAGCATGGCGTTGCAGTCGCTCGTCTTTGCCTATTCCACCCATAAGGCAAACAAACTGAAGGTGTGCTCGGGCAACGGATACTGGGGTTCTACCTCTACCTCTGATGCTGTGTGGGAGTCATCGTTATGGGCTATGAGTGTGGCTTATTCCGCATTCTTCCAGTGGGATAAACTGACGGCAGACCAGCGTAACTATATCTATAAGCTACTGAAGGCAGAGTGTAACTACGAACTGGGACGCTCTATACCTACAGGATATAGCGGTGATACGAAGGCGGAGGAGAATGGATGGGAGGCTGATATCCTTGCGGCAACGCTGGGTATGTTCCCTGATGATGATCTTGCATCAAGGTGGTTTGAGAGGTTGAGAGAGTTTGCCATTAACTCATATTCACACACCAGCGATGCAAACAACGGCACAGTGATAGATGAATGGTATGACAACAAGACGGTGGCAGACCTGTATAAGGGCGCAAACCTGTATGATGACTATTCGCTTCAGAATCATAACCTCTTCCATACATCGTACCAGAACGTGGTGATGCAGGAACTGGGTGAGGCGGCATTGGCACTGAAGATGTTCCAGTTGGGACTGCATGGCACGGAGAAATGGAAAACGAACGCGCTGATGCATAATAATCAGGAGGTGCAGGACTCTATCCTCAACTGGCTTGCATTGGCTGATGGTGAACTGGCAATGCCGAATGGCAATGACTGGTCGCTGTTCCTTTATGACCAGATAACGTCTTACAGCACCATGGCTTGCTTCAAGCGTGATGTGAATGCGCTGATGCTGGAGAATATGGCTTATAAATACATCAAGGCTCGTCAGAAGACTACAACGGATGGCTCTTGGTTGCTGAGGGCGGATGTCGGCGCTCGTCGTATGGGAGTAGAGGCGCATCGTGTGATGATGACTTACCTGATGCATGATGTGCTATCAACAAACGATATGACAGCGAAGTCGTGGGAAGAGTTCAACAGAGAGTATTCGAAGGCGAAGATGATACCATGCCAGAATGTGGTGAGAGCTGCTACGGATAGCAGGTTCTCTTGCTTCTCATGGTCGGACGGACTGAAGAGCTACACGGGATATTTTGCTGCTAATTCCGCTGACAAGAATAAGATTGTTGTGCCTTACCGTGCCAACAATACTGGTAACATAACCGGTTGGTATGAGGTAAGCGGAAAGGCTACGGACGCAACGCCTGTGGTGAAGGGTGTTTATCAGCTTGATGGCAACAGCTATGTTATGAACGGTGAGATGAATGTGAATGGCGCAGCGCTGAACAATAGATTCGCTGTCTATTCTACTCCGCAGAATGCTATAATTTATCTTGATTATGTAACGGCAAAGACATCGTGCACCATAACTGCTGATAAGGGTGGATTGCTCGCTATCTCTACCGATGAACTGATGAAGACAAAGCGTACGCTGTATTATGGCGAAGAGGAGGAAGAGGGAACCGTAATCAGACATAGGCAACTGGATGGTGCAACGTTTACTTCCTTCAACAGTGAATGGGTGAATGTGGATAATGAACTGGGTATCATAAGTTCTGGAAATGGTAAGAAAATAGCCTTCGGTGACAGGGGCGCCAACAATAGTATCTATACAAGTAAACTGTATCCTATGTATAGCAATGTGAGCAGAAGCGTTGCTGCCAATGCTCTCGTTGATGCGCGTAACCTTATTTATTATAGCTTGCAGGATGCTGAGACTACTAAGGCGATGGCAGAGCAGCTGGTGTCGCTGAAGGATAAGCTGCCTGTAGGATGGAATGGTGTTATCGCACCAGATAAGGGCAATGCCTATCTACTTGTGTCAAACTTCAAAGGCACTGACAGCAAGGCTGCTGTGAGTGGTATTCAGTATATGGGTTATGCACCTGTGTTTGATGCTGTGACAACAGTAGAGGAAAGTAAGTCTTCTGTTACGTTTAATGCTTATCAGAACAACTCCGTTGCTCAGCCGCTGACGGTATTCCTCAAGGGTACTGATGTTGAGGCAAAGACCATTGACCGTGCTTCGGCGTATATTACGGCAAAGGCTGATGCGGTAGTGGAGGTTGCGATGGTGAATGCTGACAATGTGCTTGTGACAAAGAGCATTGAACTGGCTAATGGTGAGACGGTGAAGGTGTCGCTGAACAGTGCTGGGGAGATTGTTGTTGAGACTTATGAGATTCCTGAGGAGACAAGGAAGGATTATACGGGTTATATCGTAAACCCTCGTTTTGAAGGAAACAGTACGTACGGATGGAATGGCTCGCCTACTACTAACTATAGTTGTGCGGAGAAATTCAATACTACATTCAACGTATATCAGGTGGTTAAGAATCTTCCTAAAGGCGTGTATGCATTAGGTGTACAGGGATTCTATCGAGATGGCGCTTATGCTACTGCTGCATCTCACCGAAAAGCAGGAACAGAGAAACTTAATGCTACGCTGTATGCAAATGATTCTTCTGTACCAATGCAGTCAATATTTGACTGCGCAAATGGAAAGGGCGCTGTTGGCGTCAATCAGGCACCGTATGGATATATCCCTGATAATATGGAACAGGCTAATCTGTATTTCAATGCTGGATTATATCCTAATGCCTTAATATGCAAGGTTGGGGATGACGGTCAGTTGACTATTGGCGTAAAGAAAACAGTTAGCAATGCTAATGACTGGACGATTTTCTCTAACTTCAGCCTTATATATCTTGGGCTTTCCGGAGATGTGAATGGCGACGGAAAGGTTGATACGGCTGATGCTTCAATGATAGTTGAATATTATCTTGGGCGGAATACTGATATTAATTCTAATGTGGCGGATGTGAACAATGACCATAAGGTCTCTGTTGCTGACGCTAATATGATACTAAACATGAAGTGATAAAAAAATACCCTGCCATATTCTTTTTGGGAATAGGCAGGGTTTATTGTTGATCCGATGTTAATTGTTTAGTTATATTGTGTATTTTCGTTTGAGGTGTGTTAATCCTCTTGTGTGCTTTGATAGTTTTTAGTTTAGATCTAGGACAAGATTGGGTTTCTGTCACCGGATTACATTTGCAAAGGTAATAAAAATGGTTGATATAAATCAAACATATACTAATTTTCTTTCGTTGTTTTACATTCTTTAACATACTATTCCTTTTGTGTGCCTTAACACACGAAATATATAACTAATTTTGTATGTGAAAGAAACAAATTTCGCTATGAAGATAACTATTTTAGGTTCGGGAAATGTTGCAACGCAGTTGGGCGTGGCATTAAAAGATGCTGGGCACGAGATTGCACAGGTGTATAGTAGGAACGCTGATAATGCACGTGCGCTTGCTGCTGTATTAGGATGCGCGGCTACGTGCGTGATGGATGATATTGATACTGCTGTGGAGATGATTGTCTTTGCTGTGAAGGATGATGCGCTAAGTACGTTGGCGGACGTTGTAGGCCCAAAGGTTACGGATGCGGTATTGGTGCATACCGCTGGCAGTGTGCCGATGGATGTGTTTGCTGGTCATGCGCAGCATTACGGCGTGTTGTATCCTATGCAGACATTTTCAAAGGAGCGTAAGGTG
>JAGHTW010000060.1 GCA_018065145.1 Candidatus Prevotella equi | reverse complement strand
GGTAAGGTTGAAGATTCCATATGCAAGGCTTGATTAATTCTAAACTCATGGTATAAAGATTCTTTAGGCAATTTGTAATATTATTAACCACGACACCAATGCTTAACAACAGAATTTGTTTAATATTCTTACGTCAATCAATAAGTCTTTGAGATGTAACAAATAAGATTCTTATCAAAGCAAAATCAAAATGTTAGGAACAATAGTCAACACATGCACAATACTCATCGGTGCGACTTTCGGGTCTATCGTAGGAGAGGGTATCGGTGATAAATATAAATCGGTATTGTTTGAAGCTCTTGGACTGGCATGTCTGGTACTGGGCATTAACGCTGCATTGCCGAATATGGCGAAGAGTGAATATCCTGTGATGTTCATTCTTAGTCTTGCCATTGGCGGAATAATAGGTACCCGTCTTGATCTGGCGGGACGCATAGAGCATCTCAACGCTAAGCTTAATGAAAAGCAAGGTAACGAGAATAACAGCCTTAACGGTTTGATGACTGGTGTTCTATTGTTTTGCATAGGAACCTTCAGTGTGGTTGGACCAGTGTTGTCTTGTCTGTCACCAAGTCAGGGTTGGGCTTTAGGAGAACCTGCAAACACTTTTCTTTACACTAACGCAACGCTTGACCTCGTTACATCGGCGGTGCTGGCGGCGTCATACGGATGGATAATGCTTCTCGCTGCACCGATATTGTTTTGCTGGCAGGGGATGTTCTATGCTATCGCTTTCTTCTTTGGTGAAGCAATGCCTGAACCAATGAGGGTAGAACTGAGTATCGTTGGTGGAGTATTGATTGTCAGCTCCGGCATTGCAATACTTGGAATAAAGGATTGCAAGACCGTGAACTTACTGCCTTCACTTCTCGTTCCTGTGATATTCTATCTTATAAAAGGATTATTCGTATAATAAAAAAAGTTTCGTCAGCAGATGCTAACGAAACTTTTTTTATTACTTTGCTACATCAAGAGATGAACGTTTGTCACGATGATAGGAGCGATAGTCATCAAGTTCTATTTCCACGTCTGGCTCTTCAAGCACTGCATCGTGTGGCAGAAGGAACTTTTGATACTTAATATTCAATCCGCGCGCTATCCACATTGACTCATAGTATGTCTGAATGGAGAGTATGCGCTGTGTCTCCTCATCCAATCCCTCATGATGATACAGGTCTGTCGTGCGGAACAACAACGGAAGGTTGTTCTTATCCACCATGTATGTTGTATAAGTGAAGAGGAAATTGGAGTCTGTCTTTAGATGAACGATACCTTTATCAACAAGGAAACGACGATAACGCTCCATGAAATATGTCGAGGTGAGTCGTTTACGCGGATTCTTCATCTGTGGATCAGAGAACGTAAGCCATATCTCCTGCACCTCATCCTCACCAAAGAAACGATCTATTATCTCTATAGAGGTACGCAGGAAGGCTACGTTCTTAAGACCTTTCTCCAATGCAAGTGTAGCACCAGTCCACATTCGTGCACCTTTGATATCCACACCAATGAAATTAACGTCAGGATACAACTGCGCCAGTTCCACAGTGTATTCACCTTTTCCGCATCCAAGTTCGAGTACTATAGGGTTATCGTTATGAAAATATTGTTCTCTCCAATGTCCCTTCATATCGAAGGTGACATTAGAGAGAACGCCATAAGGATATTGGAACACATTCTCGTAGCGTTCCATATCCGCAAATTTTGCAAGTTTACCTTTTCCCAATTTTAAATAAGGATTATGATTATTCAATCACTACGCGTGTCCAGTTGTGTGTATCAGGCTCAATACCATACTGTATATTGCGCAGCTTATTAAAGAGTTTCTCACTCCATGGACCTGGCTTATCACCAAAGACGTACGACTTACCTGTCTCTACATCATCGATACGTGAGATTGGCGAGATAACAGCAGCAGTACCACATGCTCCAGCCTCTTCGAATGTCTCCAGTTCTTCTTCTGGAATCTGACGACGCTCAACCTTCATACCAAGGTCTTCTGCCAACTGCATGAGTGACTTGTTTGTAATAGAAGGAAGGATAGATGTTGACTTTGGTGTGATATATGTATTATCCTTGATACCGAAGAAGTTTGCAGCGCCAGCCTCATCGATATACTTCTTTTCCTTTGCATCAAGATAGAACTCACAAGCATATCCCAATTCATGAGCCTTCTGGTTTGCCTGAAGGGAAGCAGCATAGTTACCACCTACCTTATAGATACCTGTACCAAGAGGAGCGCTACGGTCATGGTCACGAATGATGACGTATGGATTAGCAAAGAATCCACCCTTGAAATATGGTCCTACTGGTGTAACAAAGATAAGGAAGAGATACTCCTGTGCAGGATGAACACCTACCTGTGGTGACACACCAATGAGTAATGGACGGATGTAAAGAGAAGCACCGCTCTCGTATGGTGGTATAAAGTCCTGGTTAAGGCGCACTACAGTGTCAACCATCTTGTCAAAGAGCTCTGTAGGCATTTCTGGCATCAGTATGCCACGGCATGTTGACTGCAGACGCGCAGCATTCTCATCAGTACGGAACACACGCACCTTACCATCAGGACAGCGATAAGCCTTGAGACCTTCAAAAGCCTCCTGACCATAGTGAAGGCATGTAGCAGCCATGTGAACAGGTATTGTCTCCTCAGAGCATACCTCTACTTCTCCCCATTTGCCGTTACGATAGTAACAGCGTACGTTGTAATCGGTCTTGCGATAACCAAAACCGAGGTTAGACCAATCTAAGTCTTTCATTGTATTTCTTTTATTTAGTTTAAAGTTTCTATCTTTGTAACGTTGACCGTTAAACATTACTTATCCATATATGGATCTGTTCCGAGTACGGTTCCTGCAAGTCGCTTTGCCTTGTCGCGCAATGCGTCGAGGTCATCGCCCACTTCACCATAACACAGTGTCACACCCATGCGACGACCGAAATGTGCTTCTGGCTTACCGAAGATACGAATACGTGTACACTCTTCCTTCAAAGCATCCACGAAGTTGTACTCTGGCTGCTCTTCATAATCCTTATCAGCAAGTATAACAGCAGAACAACCGATATGCTCCAGACGGATATCATGTATTGGCATTCCCATAACAGCACGGAAGTGCAATTCAAACTCACTAAGGTTGGTTGTATGACCAAGTGTCACCATACCTGTATCGTGTGGACGTGGAGAGAGTTCAGAGAACACCACACCTGTATCAGTAAGGAAGAACTCTACTCCCCAGATACCAGCACCTGTCAATGCTGCCGTTACCTTTTCTGCCATCATCTGCGCATCCTTAAGATCTTTGTCAGATATCTGATATGGCTGCCATGACTCACGATAGTCACCACCCTTCTGCACATGACCGATAGGAGGACAGAAAAGCGTAGGACCATTCTTCTGTGTTACGGTAAGCAAAGTGAATTCAGATGTGAAGTGAATGAACTCCTCTATTATTATCTCCTTGACATCACCGCGACTACCTTCCATAGCATCGTCGAATGCACGACGAAGGTCATCAGCGCTCTTTACGGTACTCTGTCCATGACCACTTGATGACATCAATGGCTTGATAACACAAGGGAAACCTATTTCCTTGCTTGCCTCAAGAAGTTCTTCGTATGTCTTTGCATAGAAATACTTTGCCGTGCGCAATCCTAATTCTTTTGCAGCGAGATCGCGTATTGCCTGACGATTCATCGTATAGTTTACGGCACGTGCAGAAGGCACCACCTGTATGCCCTGCTTCTCAAAATCAAACAGTCGTTCAGTGCGAATAGCCTCTATCTCTGGTACGATAATATCAGGCTGATGCTTATTCACGACAGCAGTCAGTGCATCACCATCAAGCATTGAGAATATCTCACGTTCGTCAGCCACCTGCATAGCTGGTGCATTATCATAGCGATCACACGCTATCACATACTGTCCCGCACGCTTTGCAGCGATAACGAACTCCTTACCTAACTCTCCTGAGCCTAATAAAAGTATCTTCTTCATAAGTTTCAATTAAATTATACAAAGTGCAAAGTTAATGTTTTTTCCACAAACAAACAAATCTTTCACGTTTTTTTATTATAAATTTGCGAGAAACATTGTAATGTAGTACCTTTGCAGAGAAATTAGCAATTATAAAAGAATGTCAAAAACAAGTATGTTTGAGATAGCAGGCGAACCTGCTATTGCAGCAAAAGCGCGCAAAACGATTCTTGACGCTTTTGCAGATCTGGAATTTATAGAAGAAGGTCACAAATACTTCATCGGCGAGAAAGAAGTGACGGTATCGGTATCTGGCGTGGGCCATCGTTTTATACGCGAGCCATTCGACGAACAGTATCAGGCTGCCCGCTATGCATCAAAGCATGGAGAGACAGCAGAATACTGGATTCGCCAATGGCGTTGCAACTCTTTCCGTGCAACAACGCTGGGCACAAAGACTCACGAATTCGGAGAAAGCCTTGGATATTTCCGTGCAGGGCATCCAGAGTTTATTCGCCCTATGATATTGCCTCAATACAATAAGGAGTATAATTTTCTTGCTCCTATCCATCCAAAGGAGGAAGCCATCGTACAGTTCATGAACGACATGCCAGACAGTTATCATCTGGTGCTCAACGAAGCTATGGTGTATAGCGGCAAGAACCCAATTGCGGAACGTAATATCACGGAACTGATATGCGGCACGTTTGATATGTTGTATTACTACGATGGTGATGGAGACGATTCTCGAGCAGGTTTCGTAATCCTTGACTACAAGACAAATGCTCATCTCAAGAGCGATTTCAACCGTAAATTCAACAAAACCCTGCTTTCTCCGTTCGACTACATGATAGAGGAAGACCTCAGTTTATACACCATACAACTAAGCTTATACGCTCTTATGCTTGAGGACATAGGCATCAAGGTTATTGACCGTAAGATTGTGTGGTTGACTAATGAAGAAGGAGAAAAAGGATACGAGATTATCTCCGTTCCTGATGTATCAGAAACCCTCCGTAAAGTCCTTTAATACCCATATTCCACAATGCTAATATTTGATGACGACAACAGCAGAGCCATGACATTATCCGAGCTCAATGGCCTAGTAAAAGAGGTTATCACTCTTTCACTGGACGGAGACTTCTGGGTAGAAGCAGAACTGGCAAGCGTTCATGAGAGCAGAGGGCACTGCTACATGGAACTCGTTGAGAAACAAGAGCGTAACAACACTCCTGTTGCTCAAGCAAGGGCATGCTGTTGGTGCAACACATGGATGAGGCTAGAGCCTAAATTTATCAGGACCACAGGAGAAACACTTCATGCGGGCATGAAAGTATTACTGCGTGTAAAAGCAAACTTTCACGAAGCATACGGATTCTCATGGATTGTCAACGATATTGACCCAACATACACCCTTGGTGACATGGCCCGCAGACGACAGGAGATACTGCAGATATTGAAAGACGAAGGGGTAATAGACTTAAACAAATCCCTCTCCATACCAATGTTCGCCAAGCGTATCGCCGTAATATCCAGCGCCACGGCAGCAGGATATGGAGACTTCTGCAATCAACTGGTGGACAACGATTATGGTTTTGCCTTCACCACACGTCTCTTTCCCGCCGTCATGCAGGGCGAAGGTGTAGAACAATCCGTAATCAACGCCTTAGACAATATCAACGAAGAGATAGACAACTTCGATGTTGTAGTGATAATACGTGGCGGTGGTAGCACAGCAGACCTTTCAGGCTTTGACACTCTCGCATTGGCAGAAAACGTTGCAAACTTTCCTTTGCCAATCATAACCGGCATAGGTCATGACAGAGACCAATCGGTACTGGACGTCATTGCCTGCGTAAGCATGAAGACACCTACTGCTGTAGCAGCATTCCTCATTGATAATCTCGCAAACACTCTTGACACTATCAATGACATAACGCAGCGCATCAGCACCGCCGTAAGGAACAAGATGGAAAGAGAGAATATGCGCATCCAGCGGATAGAGCAATATATCTCCACTGCGTTTTCCATAAAGAAGATAAAGGCTGAGAGTATGCTTAACGACTATGCTTCACGCATAAGAAATGCTATCAGCCAGCGATTATTAATAGAGCAGAACCGCATAACTACGATACAACAGCGACTACCTCTGACATTAAAGGGGCGTATAGAACGAGAAAACATGCGTCTGCAGTTATTGGAGCAACGCACTAGGGCGGTAGATCCGATCAACATCCTACGTCGCGGATACAGCATAACACTGCACAATGGCATATCCGTAAAGGACCCCGCAACACTTAAACAAGGAGATGAAATAACCATTCTTGTAGAAAATGGTGTTATCAACGCCACAACGAAATAACGCAAAAAATTTGCTCATACGAAAAGTTCTTTGTAACTTTGCAAAATAATATTATTAATTGTTTATGAAACAGATAAACTACGAGGACGCCATGCAGAAGCTGGAGGACATCGTTCAAAGGATGGAAAACGGAGAGCTCGACATTGATTCACTCAGTAAAGAGTTGAAGAATGCAAAGGAGCTCATAGCACTCTGCCGCGACAAACTCACCAAGACAGACGAAGAGATAAAGAAGATTCTTAACCCAGAGAAATAAAAGAGCTATCATGATAATATGTGTAGGACGCCAATTAGGCAGCGGAGGTTGTGAAATAGCAAAGATGCTTGCAGAGGAATTCAACTGCAAGTACTACGACCAGGAACTATTGGGAATGGCTGCAAAGAAGAGCGGTTTCAGCGAGAAGATTTTCGAACACCAGGACGAAAGCCATGGTATATTGAAAAGTCTCTTTAACATGTTCTCCTCTGGCAGCACCGGAAGTTCTGCCTTTTATGGCAGTAGCATCTCGCAAGAGAATCTATTTCAGATACAGAGCGAGGTAATATGGAAGGCAGCTGGTCAAGGTGACAGTGTCTTCGTAGGACGTTGCGCCGACTACATCCTACGCAAGAAGGAAGACATCTTCACCGTCTTCATCACCGCAAATGACGAGGACCGCATTGCCACAGTAGCAGAGCGATTGGGGTGCGACAAAGAGACAGCGCGCAAATACATAGAGAAAAAGGAGAACGAACGCGCCTCTTACTACAATTATTACACAAGCAAGAAATGGGGTGCATCACAGAGTTACGACATTTGCATCAACTCCTCGTTACTCGGCATTAAGGACACTGCCAAGATGATTGCTGACATTATCAAGGCCAGCAGGGAAAGAAAAGTTAGTAACAACTAAAAGAAATATCACTTTGAAATCACTGTTTAACAAACATATAATATCGTTACTGGTCTTGTGCTTATCCACATTAATGACATCGGCACAGGAGAGCCAGTCGGTATATAACCATCTTCAGTTACCGACAAGCGCTCACGGTGCAGCATTGGGTGGCGAGAACATCAGTATCATTGAAGACGATGCCTCTTTGGCATTGTCCAATCCTGCGTTATTATCATCGGTGAGCCACATGACAGTAGGATTGGGATATATGAATTACATGAGTGGCGCAGGATTATTCTCTGCCAACTACACACACGTAATAAACGACAAGGCTACCATTGGTGGTGCAGCGACATATCTCTCCTACGGTAGCATGACAGAACGTGATGCCTATGGTGCAGAGATGGGCACCTTCACTCCTTCCGACTTAAACATCGAAGGAATCTTCTCCTACACCTTAGCGAAGAATCTCGTTGGTGGTATAGCGGCAAAGTTTCTTTATTCAAAGATAGGTCATTACAATAGCAGCGCATTGGCTGTTGATCTCGGTCTTAACTATTACCAGCCTACTCTTGACTTCTCCGCTTCCATAGCAGTAAAGAACCTCGGCGGACAGTTGTCTGCATTCAATGATGAATACGAACCATTGCCTATCAACCTTTCTATAGGCTTCTCTCAGCGTATTCACAAGACTCCATTGCGCGTCTCTCTCACCTTTGCAGATCTCACACATTGGGACTATTCTTTTCTCCAGCATGCATGCATAGGACTTGATGTCATCATCATACCACAGTTTTATATTGCGGGCGGTGTGAATCTGAAACGCATGCAATACATGAAGGTAACAAATGTAGCGGATGGAGAGAGCAGTACTCACGGAGCAGGATGGTCTGTCGGTTGCGGATTGACTCTTGATCGCTTCAAGGCTCACTTCTCTTACGGCAAATACCACATGGCATCACAAAGCCTGATGTTCAACCTTGCCTACTCTTTATAAAGAAAACGACGTAAAAGCATAAAGAAATAAGTCCTCTATGAAAAGGGTAAACGATTATATTGCGCAGTTACCATTGGCAAAGGAGCCACGTGGTCTGTATGAACCGATAGAATATGTGCTATCATTGGGTGGAAAGAGAATCCGTCCTGTACTGATGATGATGGCATACGAGTTATGGAAAGAGAACGGAGAAGACGTTCTTCCACAGGCAGTAGCACTTGAGACATACCATAACTTCACACTTCTTCACGACGATGTAATGGATAATGCCGATGTTCGTCGCGGTAAGCCAACAGTACACAAGAAGTGGAACGAGAACACCGCCATCCTTTCAGGCGACAACATGCTCGTGCTTGCATTCAAATGGATGCAGAATCTCTCCCCTGCCCTATCGCAGGAAGGCAACAAGAATGCCTTGGAGGTTCTGAAGACATTCACCGACACTGCGATAGAGATAAACGAAGGTCAGCAGTACGATGTTGATTTTGAAACACGCGACGATGTTACCGAAGAGGAATACATTGAGATGATACGTCTGAAGACGAGTGTTCTTCTGGCATGTGCCGTAAAGATCGGTGCACTCTTGGCAGGAGCGCCAAAGGAGGACATTGACAATCTTTATGCTTTTGGTGAGGCTATGGGACTGGCATTCCAACTGCAAGACGACTATCTTGACGTCTATGGCGACGAGAAAGTCTTCGGTAAGGCCATCGGAGGTGATATCTGTTGTAACAAAAAGACATATATGCTCATCAATGCGTTGCAGAAAGCTGATGCCAACGACAAGGCAGAACTGCAACGTTGGATAGCAGCAGAGGAATACAACCGTGCGGAAAAGGTTGCCGCCGTCACCAATATATATAACAAGGTGGGCATAGACAAGATGGCAAAGGCAAAGATGGAGGAGTATTACGAGAAAGCTAAGGCTGCATTGGCAAAAGTCAACGTACCAGAAGAGCGTAAGAATGCCCTCTATGAGTATGCCGCAAAGATGATGAAGCGCGAGAAATAATGCAATACATAGACACTCATACCCATATAGACGGAGAAGAGTTCAAGGATGATCTTGAACTCGTTGTTCAGCGTGCCAGCAATGCCGGTGCGCTGAAATTGTTTGTACCCGGCATTAACCTTGCCTCAATAGAATCCATACGCAACATTTGCAAGCGTTTCCCTGATTACTGCTACGGAATGATTGGTCTGCATCCCGAGGACGTAAAGGAAGATTACGCCAGCGTTCTTGATAAGATGGAGAAAGAAGAGGGCAACTGGATTGCTATTGGTGAGATAGGTTTGGATTACTATTGGTCAAGAGAATTTGAGCAACAGCAACTTGAAGCCTTTGAGCGCCAGGTGCAATGGGCAATAGAACGACGTCTTCCACTGATGATACACTGTCGCAAGGCACAGAATGAAATGGTGCGAATACTGCGTAAATACAGCGATCGTCTGCCTGGAGGTGTCTTCCATTGCTTCACAGGCAATGAGCACGAGGCAGAGGAACTACTTGCCTTCGAAGGATTCTGCCTTGGCATCGGCGGCGTATTGACATTCAAGAAGAGCAACCTTCCGCAAACACTTGCCAATGCCGTACCGCTAAACCGCATAGTATTGGAGACCGATGCTCCATACATGGCGCCTGTACCACATCGCGGCGAGCGTAATGAAAGCGCTTTTATTGTCAACATAATAGAAAAGCTGGCTGACGTTTACGGCGTCAGCACAGACGAAGTGGCAAACATTACAACAGAGAATGCAAGAAGATTATTCCCTCTTGCCTTTTAATAAGCTCAGTAATACCATACTCGACAATGAAGAGAATATTATTATACATCATATCCCTGATAGCCATTGCCTCATGTACGCCAGAAGCGTATGTGAAGAAAGGTGACAAAGCACTTGCCATCGGCGAATACTTTGTGGCAGCCGACTACTACCGCAAGGCTTACAGCAAGACACCCGCTTCAGAACATAAGCTACGTGGTGAGCGTGCCTTGAAGATGGCGCAATGCTACGAGCGTTTCAACAGCACTACCAAGGCATTAGGAGGCTATCGCAACGCCATAAGATACGAAGTGGCAACGCCTGAAGACCACCTGCACTATGGTCGTCTGCTACTAAAAAACGGCGAGTACAAGAATGCACTCACCGTCTTCGAAGCATTGTCAGACTCCATGCCTGACAATATACTGGTAAAGAATGGTCTGGAATCTGCCCGCATGGCACCACAGTGGAAGCAAGAGGGTTCTGGATACAAGATAAAGAAGATGGATCTCTTCAACTCACGTAAGGACGATTACTCACCTGTTCTTGGAGGAGAAGACTTTGATCGTCTTTATTTTACCTCCACAAGAAACGATGCTGAAGGCGATGATCTGAATGGTGTGACAGGTATGAAGTCGGCAGATATCTTCTATTCGGAGAAAGATGACAAAGGCAAATGGAGCAAGCCAGAGGCTATCTCAACAGGTCTCAACACGGATAATGATGAAGGCGCATGCTGTCTTACTCCTGATGGTAAGGAGATGTACCTAACACAGTGCGGTACCGACCCATCCTACCCTCGTTATGCAAAGATTGTGACATCTTCACGCAGCGACGCTTCATGGAGTGCCGTCAAGGACTTTGAAATCTCCAAAGACACGTTATCATCCTTTGCGCATCCTGCCATCTCCCCTGATGGCGAATGGTTGTACTTTGTCAGCGACATGCCAGGCGGCAAAGGCGGTCTGGATATCTGGCGAACACGCCTCACCTCATCAGGTGCTATGGGCGTAGAGAACCTCGGAGAGCCTATCAACACGCCAGGTAACGAGATGTTCCCAACATTCCGTTACAACGGAGACCTTTACTTCTCATCAGACGGTCATCCAGGAATGGGCGGTCTTGACATCTTCATCGCTACAATCGGCGAAGACAATGAATATCACATTGAGCATCCAGGTTTTCCTCTTAACTCTGTGGGTGATGACTTCGGCATGACATTCGAAGGCATATACAACCGTGGTTTCTTCTGTTCCAGCCGTGGCGATGGCAGAGGTTACGACCATATCTATTCTTTTGACAACCCCGAACAGCTTCAGATTATTCAGGGATGGGTATATGAGCAGGAAGGATACGAGCTCACTAACGCTGACGTACGCATTGTTGGCAGCGACGGAACAAACGAACGCATGGGCGTAAAGAGCGACGGTTCCTTTGAATATGTTGCAGAGAAGGGTGTTGATTACATCATCCTTGCCACATGCAATGGTTACCTGAACCACAAAGAAGAGCTATCTATCCCGAAAGACAAGAAAGAATCCGAGACCTACACCTTGCAGTTTGCATTGGCAAACATCTCTTCTCCTGTGCTCATCGACAATATCTTCTTTGAATTTGATAAGTCATCATTGCTGAAGAGTAGCCAGGCAGCGCTTGATTCACTTGTCATGCTGCTCAACGAGAACCCAAATATAACCATAGAGCTTGGTGCTCACACCGACTACAAAGGACCTGACGAGTACAATAAGATGCTGTCTCAGCGCCGTGCTGAGCAGGTAGTGAAATATCTTATCAGCAAAGGCATCGCAGCAGACAGACTTACTCCTGTTGGTTATGGTGAAGAGCGTCCGAAGAAGATACGCCGCAAGGTGGCAGAGAACTATCCTTGGCTCAAGGAAGGAGACGTTCTCACAGAGGAATTTATCAGCGGTCTGAAACCTGACGAGCAAGCAACAGCCAATGCCCTTAACCGTCGTACGGAGTTCACCGTACTGCGTACCACATACGATATGTTTGACGAGAATGGCAACCTCAAGCAAATGCCTAAGCCTCGTAAGCAACCTGTCGTAGAGGAAGGCAGCGATGATGATGTCTTCGTATTTGAATAAACCATCAACGACAAAGAAATGTTTCCTGAAGAATTTGTAACATACACGAAAGAATTGTTTGGTGAAGAGCGTTGGCAACGCTATCTCGCTTCCTTTGACGAGGAGGCACCTGTCAGCGTGCGCACAAATCCCTTCAAGGAAATAGATATCAAGGAACACTTCTCATCGCTTGCCATATCAATGAACGAAGTGCCATGGTGCCGTGGTGGTTATTATCTGGAGAAAAGGCCCGACTTTACCCTTGACCCGTTACTACATGCAGGAGCGTATTATGTTCAAGAAGCATCATCAATGTTTCTTGACAGAGTGTTGCAACAATATCTCCCACAGCGTACATTAAGGGCTTTAGACCTCTGCGCAGCACCTGGTGGCAAGTCAACGCTATGTCGCGGAGCATTGCCAGAGGGTTCTATACTGATGAGCAATGAACCTGATCGTCGTCGCGCAAATATCCTTATGGAGAATATGCAGAAGCAAGGACATCCTGAGGTCATTGTAACCAACAACTACCCTCGCGACTATCGTAAGGCGGGCATTATGTTTGACGTCATCATCACCGATGTACCCTGTTCTGGCGAAGGCATGTTCCGCAAGGATCATGGCGCCATAGATGAATGGAGTCTGCAAAACGTAATGAAGTGCGCAGAACTGCAGCGGAGCATCATAGCAGACATCTGGGACAATCTCGTACCTGGCGGACTCCTGATATACAGCACCTGCACCTTCAACACACGCGAAGACGAGGAAAACGTACGATGGATAATGGAAGAATACGGCGCAGAGATTCTTCCCGTAGATATTGACAGCGAATGGAATATCACAGGTTCACTGCTAAAAGGTTGGGAGAAGCCTGTCTATCGCTTTATCCCTGGCATCACGAAGGGCGAAGGATTATTCATGGCAGCATTGCGAAAACCAGGCAATGCTACATCGGCATTATGCGAAAGCAGTGACATCAGCAAAGCGTTGAAGAAGCTACGTGTATTATCTGACGGTCATCCCGTAGGTGAAGTAAAAGGCAAGGCCATCATCCCTGCCCATGCTGAGGCATTATTGACAAACACGCCCATAGACAAATACCCACGAGTAGAGTTGTCACACGATGCCGCACTATCATATCTGCGTCACGAAGCCCTCGTATTACCAGCTGATGCACCACGTGGCTTCGTCATAGTGACATATCAATCGCTACCGCTCGGTTTCGTTAAGAACATAGGAAACCGCGCCAATAACCTTTACCCTCAAGAGTGGAAGATACGGAACAAGTAATTCTGCACCATTTGATATGCAGACAACTGTTCCCTATGCTGCATTGATGCGAACGTCATCGTATCCTGCGCAGGTCCAAACTGGTCAGGGAAAATAATCATTATATTCTTTCCTTTATAATGTTTTGTCAACTCATCAGGTAGTCTGTCAAGGGCAGCCTTATAGGAGACAGTACCCTGTCGTGCCGTTACGACGACAAGCATATCATCCTCTCGGGTGTTATGGCACAAGTCTATCAATCCCTTCCACTTAGGCATAGACTTCAGTTCTGCCCTGACACTGCGATGACGGTTGCTGATATACTGGTCTATAAGGTCAAGAGTCTCCATACGTCCGTTGAAGACTATACGGCAACCCGCCGCCTTTGCAAAACGACATAGTCTCTCCAGCCATCTGTAGAAGCCCGGTTCATACTCCGCACGTGATGGCACTGCCACCTGTATGGTACGCAGTGTGCTGAAAGGCTGTATGCATCGTGTAATGATAATCTGTCGCGACAATCCATTGAAGACGCTTTGTGCGAACTCTCCCCAGAAGACACGCGAAGAATTGTCATGAATATGCAGTCCCAGAATAATCTCCGAACAGTCATATTCCTTAAAGGCGTGCTTAATGCCATTGGCAATATTCGTTGCCAATCTCACCTGAGTCTGCATCCGCACATCAGCAGCGCTGGCACGTTCCACCACTCCCTGAAGCAGTCTATGTCCCTTTTCCTGATTCACATCCGCCATCTCGTCGTCATAGACCACATTAAGTGCGATAAGTCCTCTATTGAGATTCTCGTTTCGCATCATAATGGCGAGGTTGACAAGCGTATTGCATGTCTCTGGATATTTTACAGGAATGAGTATCTTTTCATCATCGCCCTTGATATTGCGGTGTGCGTCGTGCTTATCATTGAGGATAATTCTCTTGGCAGAGTTATCCGTTATTATGGTAGAGATAATACACGTCACGAGAATCATTATAACGACACCATTGAGCATATCATCCCCAAGCATATAAGTGCCGTCGGGCATTAGCAGTCCCATGCCAATCATAACGATAGCGATACCTCCAGCAGCATGTGCCGATGTGAGTCCAAACATCAGATGACCATCCTGCCATGGCAGTCTGAAGGCAATACATGAAGCATACGCTGCCAATGCCTTGCCTATCGTTCCCATGATGACGATAACCAATACTGTCGTGATAATTCCTCCACCCTCAAACAGTAGGCTCACATTAATGAGCATACCCACGCCGATAAGGAAATAAGGGATAAAGAGAGCATTACCGATGAACTCTATACGGTTCATCAATGGTGACACATTTGGGATATAACGATTGAGTATCAGTCCACTGAAGAAAGCGCCAAAGATACCTTCCAGTCCTATTGCCTCGCACAATGCCGCGCTTATGAACATCACAGCAAGTACAAAGATAAACTGCATCACAGCATCGCTGTAGTGTCGCAGGAAGAAACGCGTCAGTCTTGGTACTATAAAGAATATAGCAGCACAATACAATGCGAACCTTGCCACAAATGAAACCCAGAACAACCATCCCGTACCTCCATCATGCGCTCCTACCACTGCCGCCACCATCACCAGCGCAAGGAACAACGATATCATGGAAGCACCGACGGACAGCGTTGTAACGTTATGTTTCTGCAAGCCATAGCGTGCCACGATAGGATATGCTATGAGTGTGTTACTCGACATGATGCAGCATAGCAATATCGTTGCCTGCGGTGTATAGCCCAACAGCCATATTCCCGCCACGAACATTACGGCAAAAGGTATAAGGAAAGTAAGCAGTCCGAATGTTCCCACATGGCGAAGGTTCTTTCGCAGTCCCTCCATATCCATCTCCAATCCTGCAAGGAACATTATGTATAACAGTCCTACCCTACCGAAAAGTTCAAAGGAAGAGTCGCGCTCCAGGATATTAAAACCATATTTTCCTATAGCAATGCCTGCCAATACCATGCCGATGATATGCGGAATGCGCAATTTACTCATTACAATTGGTGCAACGAGTATTATCATCAGCACGATGCAAAACACCATCGTGGGACTTGTTATAGGAAAGGTTTGAGATATTAGTTCAAAGTTCATAAGTCATTAGTTCAACATACATTGTGTCTTGTGCTTCTGCAAAGGTACTACTTTTTTGCTAAACGACAAAGAATAAATGACATAAGTTGCACTTATACGCCATCAAAGTAATGCCATAAAGAAAAATTTGCTAGTAAATTTCACCTAATCGTTGCACAATTACACAAAATTTACTAGCAAATTTTCCCTGAAAGCGATAACATCACTTCAACACCTTTATAATATAGCCTGCTACCTTGCTGACAACCCACGCCAATGGCAGTGAGATAACGAGCGTAAGAAGGAACGATGGCCAGTAGCCGAGGTGATATTTCAGTATAGGATTAAGAACAAACTGCACGTGAATGAGGTATATCTCAAGGCTAATGCCACCTACCCACGCCATACTCTTATTCACCCACAGCGGAGTACGTGAGAAGAGTTCGCTGAGAAGCAGTATCATAGTGATGGCAAGGACGATGTACAGCATGCGCTCTGTATATAACGGGAACTTACCATGGCGGTACTGTTCCAGCCAGATACACGCTCCAAGGCTGACAACGAAGAGGAATACCACCAGTCCCCATGTGCTTTTGTCGTACGATTGTTTCTGTCGCACCGCCTCAGCGCAATTGATTCCGAGGAAGAATATCGGCACGCGGCTCCAGAATATCTCTATATGTCCCACCGCGTGATGAATAGGCGTGACATATTGCACCATGATACACCACATCAGCGGCAACACTACCAACCATCGCATCACAGGATTGCGTCGTACCAACTCCATGTACGGAGGTGCAAAGATGTAGAGCATCATCGTTGCTGGAACATACCAGAACGTCAGTTCGTCACGCCGCCAGAAGTCCCAGTTAAAGAATACATCACCAAAGAGGTCAATGTAATGGTCCAACGTAGTGCCATGGAAATGACTTACATAGAAATATCCTGCCACAAGAAGCCATGCGGGATAGATTCGCAGTGCACGATTGTAGTAAAAGTTCAACAGGTCTTTCCTGATATTCCTCTGCGGACTCTGCGCTTTCTTGCTCCATGAATACCATAATCCTATGCCAGAGAGGAAGAAGAACACATCCACTCCTACATTTCCCATTCGCTTCAAGCCATAGAAGGCATCGCTCATGGGAAGATACACATGAAATAGCATTACGATGATGATGGCAAAGCCCATCAGTTCACTGCGATATTGTGATATTTTCGATAACTGCATACTGTGATAGTTACGGTTTACTGTTACGGGTTAGGGGTTGCTTGTCTGCAAAAGTACGCAAAAAGGCGCAAAAGTCAAAGACTTTCGGGCAATAATTTTGTCGTTTCACGTTTTTTTTGTAACTTTGTACCGAAACTAAACCTACACAAATGAACGACGATAACATAAAAGACCTTACCCCTTCGCTTCCAGATAATGACGAAGAACTCGACATGGACGTTGAGGAAGTAGAGGACCCTTCTTCCGAGTACAAGCCTGTCAACAGGTTTGATGCCTCTGTGGTGCATCATCTTAGCGGCATGTATCAGACATGGTTCCTTGACTATGCCTCATACGTTATTCTTGAACGTGCCGTTCCTCATATAGAAGACGGTCTAAAACCTGTGCAACGACGTATCCTCCACTCCATGAAACGAATGGATGACGGCCGTTACAACAAGGTAGCAAACATCGTTGGTCATACTATGCAGTTTCACCCTCACGGTGATGCTTCCATCGGTGATGCGTTGGTACAGTTAGGCCAGAAGGACTTACTGATAGACACTCAGGGTAACTGGGGTAACATTCTCACCGGTTCCTCTGCTGCTGCACCTCGTTACATTGAGGCGCGACTGTCAAAATTCGCCCTTGAGACGGTATTCAACCCAAAGACAACGGAATGGCAGATGTCATACGACGGACGCAACAAGGAACCTATCACGTTGCCAGTGAAGTATCCGTTGCTGTTGGCACAGGGCGTAGAAGGTATTGCCGTAGGTCTTAACTCCAAGATTATGCCGCATAACTTCTGCGAGATATGCGATGCTGCGGTATCGTATCTTCGCGGAGAGGAGTTCCACCTGTACCCAGACTTCCCTACCGGTGGTTCCATCGACGTATCACGATACAATGACGGACAGCGCGGCGGTAGTATCAAGGTGCGCGCAAAGATAGAGAAACTGGACCAGAAGACTCTTGTCATTCGCGACATACCATTCTCTAAGACATCAGAGACTCTTATCGACAGCATCACAAAGGCAGTAGAGAAGGGTAAGATAAAGATTCGCAAGGTGGAGGACCTCACCGCTGCCGACGTTGAGATACAGGTGCATCTTGCTCCTGGCGTATCATCAGACAAGACTCTTGATGCACTGTACGCATTCACCGACTGCGAGATAAGCATTTCACCAAACTGCTGCGTCATAAAGGACAAAAAACCACAGTTCCTTACTGTCAGTGACGTGCTGCGTGCAAGCGCTGACCAGACGATGTCACTCATACGTCAGGAACTTGAGATACGACGCAACGAACTTCTTGAACAGCTATTCTTCGTATCGTTGGAGAAGATATTTATTGAGGAACGCATATACAAGGACAAGAAGTTTGAGAATGCAGCAAGCGTGGATGCTATCTGCGAACATATCGACGAACGCCTCACTCCTTTCTATCCTCAGTTTGTACGCGAGGTGCGCAAGGAGGACATTCTCCGCCTGCTTGAGATAAAGATGCAGCGCATAGCGAAGTTCTCCAAGGATAAAGCAGATGAGCTGATGGCGAAGATAAAGGCGGAGATAGAACAGATAGAGAACGATCTCAACCACATGGTGGATATTACCTGCGAATGGTTCGAACACCTGAAGAACAAATACGGTGCGGAGCATCCTCGTAAGACAGAGATAAGAAACTTCGACACCATCGAGGCAACAAAGGTTGTAGAAGCAAACAAGAAACTGTACATCGACAGGCAGGAGGGCTTCATCGGTATGGGACTGAAGAATGCAGAATTCGTAAGCAACTGTTCCGACATTGATGACGTCATCGTGTTCTACCGCGATGGTAAATTCAAGATATTACGCATTGCGGACAAGATTGACGTGGGCAAGAACGTGCTGCATGTGGGTATATGGAAGCGTAACGACAAGCGTACCATTTACAATATAGTTTATCGTGATGGCAAGGACGGCGCTTATTACTACAAGCGTTTCTGCGTAGATACCTGCACACGCGACCGCGAATATGACATGACACAGGGAAAGAAAGGCAGCCGTGTGCTTTACTTCACAGCAAACCCTAATGGTGAGGCAGAGATAATAAAGGTAACACTGGAGCCTAACCCTAAGCTTCGACGTATATTCATAGAGCAGGACTTTGCAGAGATTGACGTAAAGGGACGTGGTGCCAAGGGCAAACTGCTTACAAAGAACCCTATTCATAAAATCAGTCTGAAGAGTCATGGTCACTCTACTCTCGGCGGAAGAGAGGTATGGTGGGATGCTGACGTAAACCGACTGAACTATGACAACCATGGTGTATCTCTGGGCAAGTTCCATGATGAAGAATACATCCTTGTAGTTCTTGAGAATGGCGACTTCTATATCACGACACCAGATCCTAACAATCACTTCGAGCAGAACATCCTGCGTATAGAGAAATGGGACGAGAACAAAGCTTGGACTGCAGCCCTCATTGACGCCGACAATCATAACTGCGCATACCTGAAGCGCTTTAAGATGGAGGCGATAAAGAATCATCGTTCGTTCCTTGGCGACAACCCAAAGAACAAACTACTGCTCGTCACAGACACTTATTACCCTCGTGTAGAAGTTACATTCGGCGGCAATGACGCCTTCCGTCCTGCTATGGAGATTGACGCAGAAGAGTTTGTTGACGTTAAGGGATTCAAGGCAAAGGGCAAGAGAATAACGACCTTTGAAGTGGAGTCTGTCAAGGAACTGGAGCCTACTCGTTTCCCTGAGCCACCAGCGGAGGATAATAACGATGAGGAAGAAGAGAAGGAACAGGAAAACCTTGACCCTGATGCAGACAAGACGGAGCAACAGGTGCGCGATGAAATGACAGGACAACTGAGCATGTTCGACTATAAGGACCCTTCATGAACATAAGATTATTTATAATAACGGCACTCCTCTGCCTTGCTACCAGTGGCAAGGCAGAGGGTTTTTACTCTCTATCGATAGGTGGGGTGAATGTTCTTGACACATATCTATCGCCAGAGAAATACTCCGGTGTAGAGTATCGTCTCAATGCTGAATCAATACGCGACAGTAAGAAAAGAGCATTGACGTACCTGATGACCAACGAGATTGCATTCGCACATACAAAAAACCGCGCTGGCAATGCTACGACACTTACAGGCCACTATAATTTCACGTACGGAGTATTGTACCGTTGGCATTGTCTGGACAACAAACTGACACTGCGCGCAGGCGGAATGACAGAGGCGAACATCGGCTTTACATACAATCAGCGCAACACATCAAACAATCCCGCCCAAGGTTATGCTTCAGTAAGCATCGGTCCTGAGGTTACGGCACACTATCGCTTTACCTTATGGAACAAAAACATGCGCGTAGGCTACACCATGCGAATGCCATGGCTCGGGGCTATGTTCTCACCAAACTACGGTCAGTCATATTACGAGATATTCAATCGCGGCAACTATGATCACAACGTAGTTTTTACGTCGCTGCAAACATTTCAGATGAGACAGCAACTGACGCTCGACGTGCCCGTCAGCAAGAAGGTAGAGATACGCGTAGGCTACGTCTCTGACATACGACAGGCAACGCCAAATAACCTAAAACAGCATCAATGGTATAACGGAGGAATGATAGGCATAAGATGGTAAAGTATATTTTACATATAGCAATTATTGCGATGTGCTTGGTATCCTGTGTTGATGCTGAGCAGTTTGAATCGACTCCCAACGGTAATATGGAGGCTTTGTGGACGATAATGGACGAACACTATTGCTTCTTCAACGAGAAGGAGAACGAACTGGGAGTGAATTGGAATGACGTTCATAGAAGATACGCAGCGAACATTGGCAAGGAAATGAATCGCGAACAGTTGTTTGAGTTTCTTTGCGGCATGATCGGCGAACTGAAGGATGGTCATGTGAACCTCACTACGTCTTTTGACTATGGTCGCAACTGGTCATGGAAAGAGGACTATCCCGCTAATTTCTCCGACACATTGCAAAGGCGTTATCTCGGTACTGACTACAGAATAGCGGGAGGTATGTATTACCGCATCCTTAATGATAACATAGGCTATCTGTATATCGGCAGTTTTGAGCACACGTTAGGCGATGGAAACATTGATGAGGTGCTGTATTATCTCGCTCCATGCGATGGTTTGATAATAGACATACGCAACAACGGCGGTGGTTTATTGTCGGAAGCAGAGAAGCTCGCAGCACGCTTTTGCAACGAGCGCACCTTTGTCGGTTCCATGCGTCACAAGACAGGAAAGGGACATGACGATTTCTCATCACACCAGCAGCAATGGATAGACCCTTCCAAGGGTATGCGATGGCAGAAAAAGGCATGTGTGCTAACAAACAGAGGCGTTTACAGCGCAGCAAACGAATTTGTAAAGTATATGAAAGCAATGCCTCTCGTTGCTATTGTTGGAGACAAGAGCGGCGGCGGAGCAGGAATGCCTTACTCCGCAGAACTGCCTAACGGATGGTCGGTGCGTTTTTCGGCTTGTCCTATGTACGATGCGCTGGGCAACTGCACTGAGAGTGGCATAGAACCTGACATAAAAGCGAGTATCAGTGACGAGGACTTTGCTAAAGGACTGGACACGATAATCGAGACAGCGAGGGAATTATTGAAACAGTAAATTACAATCCTGAAATTATGACTTACGAATTTGTACTACTATATATATTAGGTCTTGTCAGCAGCATCATTACTGTGCCGAACCTGAAAGGCGCTCACATGTATGAGAATGCTCCTTGGGAGTTGTTCGTAGATGTGACAGTAGTATGCCTTTTGCTCTTCCTGATACCAAAAGCACTTAAAACAGGCAAAAGAAGCATACCGCTGAGAGGGATAATAACGACGATTTTATTTATCTTTACATACACCTTATATATAATAGATACATTCTGCTTCGTAAAATTCGGCACTACCATAAACCCATCCATGTTACTTTTGATGGGTGAAACGAATGGGAATGAGGCGAGCGAATTTCTCAATACATACGTCACGGCAGACTTGCTGTGGTCTGAGGTAGGCATTATAATGCTCGTACCATTAGCACATATTATCATCGTCGCTACAAAATGGCGTTATAATAAAAAAAGGCATGTCATGCAGAAGCATAACATGCGCAAAAGGAACATAAACAAAAAGATATACATACGTATTGCCGTAGCAGTGATTATGAGTTGCTTGTTTGCTTGGAGCATGAGCATGTGCTGGGAGAACAAGACTCTTTTCTATAAGACAATGTCGCATGACACGGTAGGAGATGTGGAGCATGACCTTGCCGTCAAGCCGCATGTAGAACTGTATCAGCCGCCTTATAGACTGGTGTTCTCAATCTATTGTAACAGGCTTGCATCACAACAGTTGGACAGGCTTATAGCAAAGACAAACGATGTGCAGGTAGATTCATGCTCCGTGAAGAGTAAGAACATTGTACTCATCATAGGCGAGAGTTGTAACTTGAGACATTCACAGCTGTATGGATACGAGAAGAACAACACTCCTAATCAGGTTTTGCTGGAACAAACGGGCATGTTGACAAAGATGAGCGATGCCATTGCGCCATGGAACCTTACAAGTTTTGTCTTCAAACATCTTATGACAACCTATTGTGTTGGCGATACTGCGGACTGGTGTGACTATCCTCTCTTCGGACAGCTGTTCCGTGAGGCTGGATATACAGTAAGCTTCTTCACCAACCAGTTCCTGCCACAGGCGAAAGAAGCGGTATATGACTTCAGCGGTGGTTTCTTCATAAACAATCCTGAACTGACAAAGAAACAGTTTGACGTAAGAAACGACAGACTACATGTCTTCGACGAGGGATTGCTAAAGGATTACGAGGAATCATACACCCCTCATGCCATAGAAGAAGGCAAACCGACACTTACCATATTCCACATGATGGGACAGCATGTCAACTATCGCATACGATGTCCGAACAGTAAGAAGAAATGGGGACGCAATGATTATCCGGAAGAGAAGGACCTGACGGAGAAACGCAAGCAGACAATGGCTGATTATGATAACGCCACATGGTATAATGACTCTGTCGTAAACCAGATAATAGAGCGTTTCAAGGACAAGGATGCCATCATCATTTATCTCTCTGACCACGGCGAAGAAGTATTCCCGGAAGGTGCACGACACTTCCATGGCCGTATGCATGACGCAAACATCACCAGGAGGTTGGCAAGCGAAGAGTTCCGCATACCAATGTGGTTCTATTGTACGGAGGAATACACACGGAATCACCCAGAAACAGTAGCTATGATAAAGGCTGTCAAGGACAAACCGTATATGAGCGATGCCGTTTCACATCTCTTGCTGGGTCTGGCAGGAATACATTGTCCGTACTATCGTGCTGACTATGATTTGCTTTCAACAAAGTATAACGACAAACGTAAACGATTATTAAAACATACCGTTGACTATGACACTATTAAGTAAGACAGAATGTACCGCCCTTCGCGGCTTTGCCATACTCGGTATATTCCTTCATAACTATCTGCATTGGCTCGGACCGATGGTGAAGGAGAACGAATATCAGTTTCATGAGAAGAACGTGGACCAACTATTAAGTCTCATGTTCAATCCAAACTGGGAACTGCCACTGCAGCTTTTCTCCTTTTTCGGACACTATGGAGTGCCTGTATTCCTGTTTCTCAGCGGCTACGGACTGGTGCTGAAATATGAATCAGGACTTTCCAAAACGCCAATTGCAGAGACAAGCAATCCATTCCTGTTCGTTTGGTACCGCTATAAGAAACTGTTTCCTATGATGCTGCTTGGCTTTGTATTGTTTGCCATGCTCGATTGGACAACTCCGGGACATCACCACTGGAAATGGATGGACATAATAGCGCAACTGACAATGACCATCAACCTATTCCCTGACCCTGATCATATCATCTGGCCGGGACCATACTGGTTCTTTGGACTGATGATTCAGCTTTATGCTGTATTCATTCTGTTGATATACAAGCGTCATTGGGGTTATGTAGTAGGACTGATGGCTGCATGTTGGCTTATTCAGATGCTTTGTTTTGGAGATCCAGAAGGCGATGCCATAAACCGAATACGCTACAATTGCATCGGAGGAATGTTGCCATTCGGCATGGGTGTGCTGATAGCACGCTACCAAGGCAAATTACTTAGATTCAACAACAAGACATTTCATGCAGCAATGTTCGTCGTGTCTATCCTTGCTATACTACAGATGTCAATGAATTTCACGCTTTGGCTGTGGGTTCCTTTCTTCATTGTACTGTTTCACATAGCATTGGTTAAATTGCTACCTAACATTGTTGTCCTGGGATTGGAATGGTTGGGTGCTTTATCTTCTGCCATCTTCGTGTGCCACCCTATAACAAGAAAGATATTCATACCTATAAGTCGCAGCGGAGACATTATGGACGGATTGGTAATATACATTGTTGCGACGATTCTGCTCGGCATGCTTTTCCGTAAGATATTTAAAAGTAATATTTGGTAATAATAATTATGATTGCTTCCATTATAAAACTCACACGCCCAAGCCATTGGATAAAGAACCTTTTTATCCTGTTGCCGCTGTTCTTCGGACATCAACTGGCAAACACAGCATTATTATACAATGCAATATTGGCTTTCTTTGCCTTCTGCTTCACTGCATCAAGCATATATTGTCTCAACGATATCATTGATGTAGAAGATGACCGCCGTCATCCTATCAAATGCGCACGCCCTATTGCCAGCGGGAAGATAAGTATCATGACAGGTTATGTAATCATGTTTTTCATGCTTGCATTAGGCATTGGTGCTGCAATGATGATACCGCAGGAGACGTTTCGTTATAATACCGTTGCAGCAATAATTGGCTATTGGTTAATGGAGATAGCATACTGCATGCGCCTGAAGCGTTATGCCATTATTGACGTCTGCATTCTTTCCATCGGTTTTATCTTCAGAATACTCGTTGGCGGTGTTGCCACTGGCATAATACTAAGCCACTGGCTCGTGATGATGACATTCCTTCTGACTCTTTTCCTTGGCTTTGCAAAGCGTCGCGATGATGTATTGCGATACGAACGCACCGGCATAGCACCACGAAAAAACACCTCCCGTTATAATATCACCTTCATAAATGAGGCAATTACTATAACAGGAGGTGTCATGCTCGTTTGTTATATCATGTACACCGTATCACCAGAGGTGACATCTAATTTCAATACTCAATATTTATATCTAACCAGCGGTTACGTTATCGTTGGATTACTAAGATATATACAGTTAGCCGTTGTCGATGAGAAGAGTGGTGATCCTACAAAGGTGATGCTTCACGACCGCATGATTCAGTGCATCGTAGCAGCATGGTTCATAACATTCTTCCTCATCATCTACTGCAACTAAGTTTAGTTCGCCATCTCTGATATAAACTTAATACGTATCATACGTACATCTTCATCAGAGTAGTCGCCGCCAAACTCATCATACGCATCCTTCAAGGCATCTGTCTCTGCCTCAGCGAAGTAATCATAGATATCGTCTATCTGATCATCATCCATTATATCTTCAATGTAATAATCGATGTCTATGCGTGTGCCGCTATAAACGATAGCCTCCAATTCATCAAGCAGTTCTGCAAACTTAATACCCTGTGAACGTGCTATATCATCAAGAGGCATCTTCTTGTCTATGCACTGTACAATCTTAATCTTACGCATAGAGTTCTTTGCCACGCTGCGCACACGGATATCCTCCGGACGTTCTATCTCATTCTCATCACAATACTTCTTTATGAGATCACAGAACGGCTGACCATAACGTTTTGCCTTGCCCTGTCCTACACCCTGGATAGACTGTAACTCCTGTAACGTTGTAGGATACATCGTTGCCATTTGTTCCAGCGATGCTTCCATAAAGACGATATATGGCTGCACCTTATGACGTCGTGCCTCATCGCGGCGCAGTTCCTTAAGCATCTTATATAACGTTGGATCCAAAGCTCCTGCACCAGCAGACATTCCTTCTACTACCTCGTCAGTATAATTATTATCCTCCGTTACATAGAATTTCTTTGGAGACTTCAACCACTTCTTTCCTGCGGCTGTTATCTTGAGATTACCGTATGACTCAATATCCTTCTTGATATATCCATCTACGATGCCTTGCCTTAGGATAGCATTCCACAACTTATCGTTCATGCCTTCACCGCAACCGAAATCTGGATGCTCATGATGCTTATGCGACTCTATATCATCGGTAGAGCGTCCCTTAACAAAGTCTATCACGTAGCCTGTACGGAATTGTTCCTTTACTGCCACGATAGCAGTAAGAAGTGCCACGAGTCCATCCTTCGCCTCTATCTTTTTCTTTGGATGCTTACAGTTATCGCAGTTGCCGCAGTTATCTTTCGGATAATCCTCACCGAAATATTTCAACAGCATCTTTCTACGACATATAGACGATTCTGCATAAGCGGCAGTCTCTTGCAACAGATGTCTGCCAATCTCCTGCTCTGTCACTTGCTTACTATCCATGAACTTCTCCAACTTCTGCAAGTCCTTCTGAGAATAGAACGCAAGGCAGATACCCTCACCGCCATCACGTCCGGCGCGTCCCGTCTCCTGATAATATCCCTCAAGAGACTTTGGTATATCGTAATGTATGACGAAACGCACGTCAGGTTTATCTATACCCATACCGAAGGCAATGGTAGCACAGATGACGTCAATGCGTTCCATGAGGAAATCGTCCTGCGTCTGATTACGCACTGCGGTATCAAGACCTGCATGATATGGTGCTGCCTTGATATCATTTGTCTTCAGCATTTCTGCAAGTTCCTCCACTTTCTTTCGTGCAAGACAGTATATGATACCACTCTTGCCTGGATGCTGACGAATGAATTTAATTATCTGCTTATCAATATCCGGACCTTTCTGACGTATCTCGTAGTAAAGACTTGGACGGTTGAAGGAACTCATAAAGTCCTTGGCATCCATTATACCGAGATTCTTCTTTATATCAGCACGCACCTTCTCCGTTGCTGTAGCAGTAAGAGCGATAATCGGTGCATTGCCAATCTCATTCACTATAGGTCGTATTCTACGATACTCAGGTCTGAAGTCATGTCCCCACTCTGAAATACAATGAGCCTCATCGACAGCATAGAACGACACTTTCACTTCTCTTAGGAAAGAGATGCTCTCTTCCTTTGTAAGTGATTCCGGCGCCATATACAACAACTTTGTTATACCAGCCTTAACGTCTCGCTTCACCTGGTCTATCGCTGTCTTATTCATTGAAGAGTTAAGACAATGAGCTACACCATCCTTCTCGCTAATGCCATTGATGACATCAACCTGATTCTTCATCAGCGCTATCAGCGGAGAAATAACGATGGCAGTACCTTCCATGATAAGTGAAGGTAGTTGATAACACAAAGACTTACCGCCGCCTGTAGGCATAAGCACGAAACAGTCATTGCCATCAAGAAGATGGCGTATCACTGCTTCCTGATCGCCTTTGAAAGTATCAAAGCCGAAATACTCTTTTAGTTTTGCCGTGAGGTTTATATTCATAGTATGGTTATATTAGATGGGTGGAGGGTCTCTCTCTAACCCTTTTTTTATTTTGTATGATTCTTCTCTAATTGCTTTTCTGCATATTCCTTTGTCACCTCGAACGAAGCGATCTGCTGTGAAGGAGCCTCGAACATCGCATCGGTCATGATATTCTCAACGATAGAACGCAGACCACGTGCACCGAGTTTATATTCCACTGCCTTATCAACGATATAGTCTAGTGCTTCTGTTGTGAACGTGAGGTCTATCTTATCCATCTTAAACAGTTTGATATACTGTCGTACGATAGAATTCTTAGGTTCCACAAGGATACGTCGCAGAGCATCATGGTCAAGTGGATTAAGATGCGTCAACACTGGCAGACGACCTATTATCTCTGGTATGAGACCGAAAGACTTCAAGTCCTGTGGTGCGATATACTGCATCATATCCTTCTTGTCTATGTTACGGATATTCTGTACGCTGTTATATCCAACGGTATGAGTATTCATTCTCTGTGCAATCTTTCGCTCTATGCCATCGAATGCGCCACCGCAGATAAACAAGATGTTTCGTGTATCCACATGTATATAGTCCTGATCAGGATGCTTACGTCCACCCTTTGGTGGTACATTGACCATTGTTCCTTCAAGGAGTTTCAACAATCCCTGCTGCACGCCCTCACCTGACACATCACGAGTGATGGAAGGATTATCGCTCTTACGTGCTATCTTATCTATTTCGTCAATAAAGACTATGCCACGTTGTGTTGATTCCAAATCATAATCAGCCACCTGAAGCAGTCGTGAGAGAATACTTTCCACATCCTCACCCACATATCCGGCTTCTGTAAACACGGTAGCATCAACGATAGTAAATGGAACATTGAGCAACTTAGCAATAGTACGCGCCATGAGAGTCTTACCAGTACCGGTAGAACCGACCATGATAATATTACTCTTCTCTATCTCCACGCCATCATCGCTATCAGGCTGTGACAAGCGCTTATAATGATTATAGACAGCTACGGAGAGATAACGCTTAGCCTCATCCTGACCGATGATATACTGATCAAGATATTCCTTTATCTCCTGAGGCTTTGGCACATCGTTCATCTTCAGTCCGCCAGCGTTCTTGGCTTTCATAGCCTGTTCTGTAACGCCCTGTGACACGATAATGTCATAAGCCTGTTCTGCACACTCATTGCAGATAAATCCATTCATGCCTGTGATAAGCATGCGAACTTCATCCTCGCTCCTACCACAGAAACTACAACAATTACTTTTCTTTCTTACCATATTTTACATTGTCCCCGGTATCATCACAACATTCTTCGGGGAATAGCGTCAATTACTTTTTTACCAATACCTGATCTATCATACCATAAGCCTGCGCCTCTTCTGCTGTCATCCAGTAGTTACGGTCAGAGTCTGCCCACACCTTATCGTAAGGAGTATGCGAATGGTTAGAGATGATAGTATAAAGTTCCTTCTTGAACTTCTGAATCTCCTTTGCCTCTATCTCGATATCAGAAGCCTGTCCCTGCACTCCGCCAAGAGGCTGGTGTATCATCACGCGACTATGAGGCAAAGCAGAACGCTTTCCTTCCTGTCCGGCAACGAGAAGCACCGCTCCCATTGACGCTGCCATGCCAGTACATATTGTTGCAACGTCACTGCTGATGAACTGCATAGTATCATAGATGCCGAGACCTGCTGTTACACTGCCGCCAGGAGAATTGATATAGATAGAGATATCCTTGCCAGGGTCTGTTGAATCAAGGTACAACAGCTGTGCCTGAATTGTGTTTGCTGTATAGTCGTTTATCTCAGTACCGAGGAAGATGATACGATCCATCATAAGACGTGAGAATACATCCATCTGCGTTACATTCAACTGACGCTCCTCAAGAATATAAGGGTTGAGATACTGGTTCTGTGCTGCCATAACATCGTCAAGAGCCATACCGTTCATGCGAAGATGGCCTGTGGCAAACTTTCTAAAATCACTTGTCAAATTCATATTATATATAATGATTAATTACCTTATTCTATATACCGCAATATTGTTTCTCTTGCTTTTCAAAAACAAAATTACGAAAAAAATCTCATCCCTCCAAATTTTTCTTTCTCTTTTTTTGAAAAAACAAAGAACAAAAGGCATTATACGCTTATGCCGTTCTGTTAAAATATACTAACAACATTAGATGTTAGAACATTATGTTTTGCAGATTTCATAGTTTATTCGTACCTTTGCGGTGGTATAATACAAGGTTAAACATATTACATCCAATAATATGACAATACAACTAAAAGGTCATCTGGACACTTCTATAGTTGCAGAGGTGAAGAAAGACATTGATGCTCAACTTTCGAATGTTGACGCAACAGAACATATCGTGATAGACTGCAGTGAGCTTGACTATATTTCAAGTTCGGGATTAAGAATCCTCATCGGCATAAAGAAGTCTTATCCCAATATGGTGATAACGGAAGTGAGCACAGATGTGTACAATGTTTTTGAGATGACGGGCTTCACACGCATTCTCGACATTCGCAAAGCACTTAGAAAGATTGACCTATCCACTTGTAAACTACTTGGCGAAGGTGGCAATGGTGCAGTGTATCGCATCAACGACGAGGAAATAGTCAAGGTCAGCAAGCGCGAGCAAAGTGATGACAAACTAATCCACGAAAGCGAACAGGTAAGAGAAGCTTTCCTCATGGGCATACCAACAGTCATCAGTTTCGACACGATAGACTGCGGCAACGGACATAAGGGCATCGTGATGGAAGCACTTGACTCACAGTCTCTCGGTGCTTATATATCAGAAGACCCTCAACGCATGGATGACATCATACCAAAATACATTGAACTCTTCAGGCAGAGCAATGCCATAGAGGTCAATTCCCCATTATTTCACGACATCAAGGAATGGTTACGTTGGCACCTCACCCTACCACAGCGCATCATAAACGACGAAGAAGCAGCGGTGCTTAACGATTTGTTAAACGAAGTACCTGACAGCAATCATTTCATTCACTTTGACGGACATGTAGGCAATGTACTGATGCACGGCGAACAAGACGACCGCAACGTTATGCTCATCGACTTCGGAGACTCTGGCACTGGTCATCCTATACTGGAAATAGCAGGATGGGCTTTCATCATGCTTGAGCCAGAACACGGAAGAAACAACGTCATATCGCAAAACATCACGGGCATAACACACGAAATGCGCCGGAAGTTCTGCCGCAAGATGCTTGCAGAGATGTTCCATATAACGGATGCGAAAGAACTGGACACCGTCGTTTATCAGGCAGAGCTAATAGGCTATCTGAAGTCTGCATACATAGCACAGCGTCATGCTCCTTATATAAAAGATGAGAAGTTCAAGAATTTCCTTGCACGCGTAGTACACGATGCCATCACCCTTGCTCCAGAAATTAAGGTAGCAATACACTCCATTATAGCAAGACTACAAAACGTCTAACATTTTACAAAAACTATACACCTCAACAATATGAAAAATAAAATATACGCATTAGCACTGCTTATTGCTCTTGCAATACCAACGGCAGCACAGACAATGTTCTCACACCCATGGCAGGGTAAGAAAGTAGCTTACTTCGGCGACTCTATCACGGACCCACGCAACAAGGCTGCAAGTAACAAATACTGGACGTATCTGCAACAATGGCTTGGCATCACACCGTACGTTTATGGCATTAGCGGCAGACAATGGGACAACATTCCGTCTCAAGCAGACAAGCTCATGGCAGAGCATGGCGACAGCGTTGATGCTATAATCATCTTTATCGGCACAAACGATTACAACAACGGAGTACCTCTCGGCAAATGGTACGACGAAAAGAAAGAAGAGGTAATGTATGGACACGGTCAGCCAAAGAAGATGGTGAAGCGTATGCGTCAGCATTTCTGTATGGACAACAACACTTACCGTGGACGAATAAACATCGCCATGGACAAGGTAAAGCGCATGTATCCAACAAAGCAGATTGTGGTAATGACACCAATACACCGCCAGAACTTCCACGCCAACGACAAGAACTGGCAGTGCAGCGAGGATTACACCAACCAGTGTGGAGAATACCTGCAGGCATATATTGACGCTACAAAGGAAGTGGGCAACATCTGGGCTGTTCCTGTTATCGACCTTAACGCTCTCTGCGGACTATATCCAATGATTGACGAGCATGCTCAGTACTTCAACAATGCAGACACAGACAGACTGCATCCTAACAACAAAGGACACGA
>JAGHTW010000150.1 GCA_018065145.1 Candidatus Prevotella equi | reverse complement strand
CGCTCTGCCTTGGCAATGACATCGAGGGCTGAATTGACATTAACGGCAATGCCATCCAGATAGCAAGGATCTTCCTTGATAGCCTTTGTCCACTCAGGGACGAGTGCCTGGCTCTCTGGTGAGAGTCGGGCTGTCATGCCCAACTCCTGCATCTTGATGGCAGAGGCAAGCTCTACAATAAGACGCTCCTTGTTGACGGTGTCCTGTTCTGGTGCCTTACCGTTAGGAACTTCAACACCCGGACGTGCAAGACGCTCCTGGTGTCCTGTAGCGGAAACGGTCTGACGAAGGAACTCCTGGACATAGTCCTCATAGTGCTCGAAGCGGTTCTGGGCAGGGAGTAACACTTTGTCCTTGGCAGCATCAAAGTGGGCTACACCTGTGCTGTCACGCTGTACACCGACGAGGTTGTCACGGATATTGAGAATCAACTGGTTGACCTCAACTCGTTTTGCCTTATCATCGACGGCTTCACCGCGCTGTTCGATACCGCCCTTTTCCTTGACCAAGGCTTCATAGTCATCCTTCTTGACAGAGGACATGGTGGTCTGGTCAACATTGAAGAGGACGCGAAGCTCTCGGGTAGGCTTTGGACGGTAGAGGGCTTGGTCTGCCTGACTCAATGCCTTGTACTCATCCTTGCTGATGGTGACTTCGGGGTTCTTGATATTGGAGTAGGAATCCCATCGGGTGAACATGACAGGGATGCCATGCTGCTTCTGCTTGATGCTGACATCGGCTTTCTTGGCTTCGTTGAAGAGCGTGTAAACGCCAGTCTTGTAGCCTCCTTCGTCAGCATGAAGACCAAGGATAAGCGAGTTGAAACCGCCTGTGCCTCTACCACGAGGGAAAAGGGAAGGTGCAGGGCGACGCTCGGCATTGAGGAGGACTCCATCGTTCTTGACAGCGTTCTCCAGTGCCTTGACAACTAACTCGGACTGCTTATCAGTGGCTTTCTGTTCTTGGTGATTCTTTGGTGTCATAGTGGTTTTACTTAAATGGTGTGTGACTTCGGATATGCCTTTGCCGTGGGTTTCGTCATAGGCATATACCAGCCCTTTGCCCCGTCCGCAGACTGCTATAGCCGCCTTCATCGTGGCTCCAGTACTTTCTACATTGTCAACAAAGAGGAGATCGGTGTCTTTCGGCAAGTCTTTGGTCAGATGAAAACCGAACCAGGCTGTGTCGAACGTTCCTCTTCCTTGCTTCTTGGCTTCGTAGAGGGATTGTCGGGAATTGCCCTTCAAAGCGTCTATCACCCTTACATCGCCCTCACTCTGGCGTTGCAGCTCCTTAGCCAAGAGTAAGGTGGTGGTAGAATAGCCTTTCCTCGATGGGATAGGCACAAGGATGACAGGACGGTCTTTCGGGATGGCTCCCTTCATAGCCCTTGCAGCGGTGGTGATGGCTTGCATATTTCCTTCTTTGATACCATGGGCAACGCTCCTTGCCGATGGATCAAAGTAGTAACGCCTGGCATAGACCGACTGGGGCGTGGCATTGTCTATCGTATGCTTCATGGTTATTTGAGAACGACTTGCTGCTGTCTCTGCTGCTCCTGCAGACGCTCGTAGTTGTTGTCCATAACGACCTGTCGCTGCTCGTTTCTTTCAAGGATGGTGTTTGCCAAGGTGTTCAGGGGCAGTGCTCCTGAATGGTAGGCGTTCACTATGTCCTCGGTGAGTCTCACAGTACAGGGTACTTTGTCAATCGTGGCAATCAGCGTAGTGCCACTGATGGTGACATCGCTGATGCGCGGATTCAATGGTTGGTCGGCATATCGCAGGTATTGGGGCTTTGTCTGCTGTCGGCTTTCACCGTCAGCCTTGGCAAGTGCCTCGTGACCTGCCTTGTTCAGAAGGTTTGCTCCACCCATACCGATAAGAAGCATCTTCAATATGGGATTCTTCACGAACATGCCAGCCAGTACCGAAGCATACGGTACGAGGTTGTCCTTTAGGTCAAGGGATTTGGTCTTGCCAGTCCACATGCCTACAAGGATGTCGGGTAGCATGGAGATGACATAGCCAAGGTTATGCCCGATGTCGCCAAAACCATTGAAGCCTAACGTGCCAAGGAGCTTATCCCATCCAGAACTATTGTCCTGGGTTGGATTCTGAACCTCGGTCGTTTCAGCCGTTTGCGATTGTGGATTGGTTTGGTCTGGCGTTTGCTCGGTAGCCGTGGCTACGGTCTCGGTTGCTGCCGTCTGCGCCTGAGTGGGCTCGGACGCTGGCTTCTGTGCCTTTGCCTTGCTCGCTTCAAGCGTCTTTATATATTCTTCTTCCTTGCCTGGTGCGACAATGGCAGGAATGTTGTACTTCTTGCGAAGCTCTTCCTGTTTCTTCTTGTCATCACCGAAACTTGGCAGAGGGGTTGTCGGGGTGAATTGGTTGAATTTCTGTTGATTCTTCTCCATCATGTCTAACAGCATTGGCTTTTTTGTGATAATGCCCATCTTCTTCCCTAACTGGCTGTTAACGCCTTTGACATAGTCGTCTTCCCATGTCTTGATCTGCTTGCCTTGCTTTCTCAATTCAGGGAAGACGTTCTTCTGTGAGGAGAAAACGGCTTGGGAGATACACTGCTCTACGGTCATGGTCTTGTCTTTGCCTCGCATCTTCTCGGCGACGAGTTCTACTCCGTCAAAGACAATCTCGGTAGCTGCAAACTTTCCGACGCTTGCCCATGAACCGACACAACCTGTAGAGACTACATCCATACCAAAGGATACTACACGTGCTGTGGCTCGTTCAGCAGTGGATGGGTTATAGGCTTTTTCAGCCCTGTCCTGTATCTCATTTGCCAAAGGTGAGCTCTGCATGGCATTACTCAGTCCGATGAGACTGCCAGAGGCTGCCTTCTTCATGATGTACTCAGCGGTGCTCTTGGGTGTCTGCTTGTCAACCATGTGCTGCACCATCTGTTGCTGCACCCTGTAATCGACGTAGGCGTATGCCAAGTCACCACCAAGTTGCTTGGATAACTGGTCATACCTTGCTCTTCCGATTTCTCCGATGACGGCTTTACGCCACTCGGCAGAGAGCTTTTCCAAGTCTTTCTGTATGGTCTTATTGCCAGCAATGTCCTTCTGGCACATCGCCAGATAGTCCTCGACGGTCTTGCTGTTCCACTCGCCTGTCATCCTGATGGTGGTTCCGGCAGTATCGAGACCAGGAACCATGTGAGAGGCATCAGCAAGGTCACTCATGACTCCTGCAAAGCTGGACTTGTACTTGCCGTACTCCTCCAACTGCTTTTTCGTGAGGTCTTGCTGTATGCGAGTCATGACAGGGGCGAGGTTTGCCTGAAAATACTTATCCAGACAAAGCTCTATCTCCGCAAATCGTTGCTGATTCTTCATAGTTTCTGCTGTAGATTCTCTTCGAGGGATTGTTGCAATAGTTGTTCTCTTGTCTGCGCAATGGCGTTGTGGTACATCTTCATCTGCTCAGGGAAGTACTGCTCACACCATTCGTCTTTGTCGATATTGTCCCAGATGAACTTGATGGCTTGCTCTCTGGTGATCTCTACGCTTGGCTCTCCTTCCTCATGGTTGTTGATCCATAGCTTTGTCCACCATCGTAACAGGGCTCGGTCGGGATAGACACTTACGAGTCTCGGAATGTCGAAACTCTGTATCTGTACGTCCAATCCTGCCAGTGGGTCAAGAAGCAAGCCGTCTCTTATGGCTTCATCTATGCTTTTTTTTTACTATCGGGGTCAGTACCGCTCAGATAAACCTGATTAGTGATGGCCAAGTAGTTCAGGAAGTCGGCAATCAAGAGGCTTTGAATCCTGCCGATAAGGGTGGCGGCACGCTTCCATAAGCCAAGTGGGTTTAACATTGAGGGAAGAGTCTCACCATATAAATCCTTTTCTTTCCCTATTGTAAAAAGATTCTGCATGGAGAGCTGGGTGCGCTCAGGGGTGGTATAGACTCCTTTACCGATGGCTTCGTAGTAGTCTGCCCAATAGCGCATCATAAGGTTTTCGACCTCTTCCTTCTTATCATCGTAGTCGGTCTTGATGTCCATGTCGATGCTGTAGCACTCGTTGTTTGGCAACTTGCCAGTCTTCCTTACGACAAGGAGGTTCTGGAGTATCATTGCAAGGAATGCCATCGGGTCAAGCTCGGTGTCGTTATATGTGGTGCCAATATGCAGCATGTCATCGGTGACTCCTACGACAATACCTGCCTTGACAACATCGCCGACACTGGCATAGACCTTCGAGAGGTGGGCATAGGTGACTTCGTACTTGCCATGCTTGATGATGATATACTGTCCGTGGGTGGTGTCAAAGCCCATGTCCTTGACCTTTCCGTCGGCAACGGCTGAGACCAATACACGCTTGGCGGCAAAGTCACAGCCGTGGTGGAAGAACTCTTCGCCTGTCTTGGGGTGCTTCTGCTTGCCGAAAGCCAACATAGGGGTTATATCGGCATCCTTATCCTCAAAGGGCATGGCATAGCCGCTTTGAGAGAGGAGGATCATCTCTTTTGAAAATCTCATGTGTTATACTTCTTATCGGTGAATGGTGGGTACTGAGGGTTGTGGCTGTGGTTGCTGTTGTGCTACAGGTGCTTGGCGTACTGCCTGACCTTCGCCTGGCAATCGCTGTGGGGCTTCTGCCTGTTGTCTCACTTGGGTCTGTGAGGCTCCCATGTTATTGCCAAGTATCATCATGCCAAGCAATGCTCCTGCTATCTTTCCGAACCATCCGAAGCGTCCGAAAAGCATAAAGGCACTGGCGACGAGTCCCAAGAGGCTCATGCCCGATACCTTGCCATTGCCAAGATTGCTGAAGAAATTGCCTATGCCGTCCAGAAAATTGCCACTTGACATGTTCTGAACGAAATTGCCGATACCACTCATCTGGTTGGTGGCTCCATCAACCGACTGGGTGAGTCCGTCGATGGTGTCCATTGCCTTGCCTGGCAGTTGGGTAACGGTGGTAACGGTGTCGCTGACGGTATCACAGGCTTCCTTGCCTATGACAGCATCACCGACAATTCTTGTCAATGACTTATCGGTTGTGAGCTTTTCCCAACCGACATAACCTGCAGCACCGCCTACAACGACTCTACTGGTGGTCTTGCCCATCGCGCCCAAGGTGCGCTGCGGATGAAGGACAGGATAACTGATGATCCTTCCTATTGATTTCCATGCTCCCATTGTCTTAATCTTTTTACCTGTTAATACCTATCTGTTTCTTCCTGCTCGTTTCCATCGCTGCATAGCCTGTTTTGCTATGCTCCCCTTGTCTGCCGGGTCTTTGGCATTCTCGGCAATCTCATCCCATACGTCCAGAAGTGAGGTGTATTTGACGGCTCGGGTGAGCCTGGCAATACTCTTGTTCATCTTCTTTAGCTTGGGACGGATATTGAAGACTATCTCGATCCTTTCCTTTTGGGTCATCTTGGTGTTGCTCAAACATACCTGTCGGATGTCGTTGCAGATGTCAAGGCTGGTCAGCAGTATATCCCTGTAGATTTGGTTCTGTCTTGGGGTAAGGGCGACTGCCAACGAGTTGGTGGGGTGTTTCTCCAACTGGTCACCAAGTTTGTTCATATTGGTGACGAGGTAGTCTATCTCATGATAGAAGCCGTAAATCTGGGCAGCAAAGCATACCACATCCCGAAAGGAGTCCAAATAGTCATTGAACTTCTTCTGGATGTCGTAGGTGGCTTTCATCTCTTCCTTGATCCAGATATGTCCTGTGCTTTCCAAGAGCATGGCTCGCTCTTGTGCTTTCAGCTCCTTCTCTGCCTTATCGGTATAGAGGAAGATCATACCTGTCAGCGTAGGGTCAACCTGCGCCTTTGCTTGCTGAGTAAAGGTGAAGGCTACAAGGAAAAGAAGGGAAAGGATTATTCTTTGCATCGGCATCGGGGTTAATAGGAAACGACTTTGGCGGCTCTGCGCCATCGGCTGTAACTCTGACTGGCTAACTCTCCATAACTGCGGTCTATCATTCCGGCGGTGGCTCGGTTCCAGACATCAGTGAAGGTGTAGTACCTTATCGACAAATACAGTTGCTGGAACTTCTTGCTTAATCCGTGGAGTTTGTCACTCAACAGCCACATGGTCTGGCTTCGCTCGGCTCCAGTGAGCATATTCCCAGTTCCTCCCTTGGCAACGGCTTCCTTCAACAAGGTGAAGACACTGACAAGTTCCGTGGCGGTCTCAATATAGAGGTTGTTCATGGAGATGGTGGCAATCGGTCCTTCGGGATTGTTGGCAATAGCCTTCCGCAACTTCCCCATGGTGATGAAGATTCGCACTCCATCGTTATACAGGGTGGTGGCTGCTTTCAGACTGGAGGCATAGCCCTCGGCAGTCTGGAGGTAGTTGCTGTATTCCTTCTCCCACTGCTTTATCTTCGTGAACTCGGCAGCAATGGTGTTCTGCAACATGGCAGTCTTCATCTGACTCTTGGTTTCGTCCTTGATTTCGGAGTTGATGAGCTCATTGCCTTCTGCCAAGGCTACATATTCTCCTGGATTGGTCAGAACGAACTGTGCCCTTGCTTCCTCGACAAAAGGAAACAAGGTCATCAGGAGGGTCAGCATGAGGGTTCTAATAGCGGTTGGTGATTTCATAGATCGGCTTCTGGGTTTTGGTGTATTCAACTCTTTCCCTTATGATGGTAACAAGGTCGGTGTTGTCCTTCACTCCCTGAACACTGAGCTTTGGAGTTGTCCTATCACCACTCATGATGGTGACGGTCTTGATGCCAAAGAGCTGCTGCAAGAGGTTCTTACGTTCTGCGAAGTCAACGACTCGATACAGCTCTATGTAGTCTTCGTCTCTTGTGAAGACTCCTTCGGCTTTCTTCAACTGCTCGCCAGTGATGGTGTAGATGGTTCTTCTTAGCTTGATGTACTTATAGATAAGGAATACAAGCATCGCCAAACCTACATACATGCTTTCCGTGGAGAGGTCGCCATCGGTTCCTCCGTAGCCCAAGGCACAGACACACAGCACCATCAATATCAGTTCATCAATGACGAACTGCATGGGATGAGGGCGCAACGTGATGGTATTGAATCGTCGGACTGTCTGCTGCATAGTCTATCTTCGCATCTTGTAATGTTTGGTTTCATCGCTTTCTCCAAGTTCCAGATTGCCGTCGGCATCCATATCGTAGCCGACTTGTTCTTTCTTCTCTTCGTCAGCGAGTTCTACATTCTCGTCTTTGTCATCGGGAGTGTCATCTTGGCTTTGCTTCTTCTTGATGGTTCCAAGGAGTTCTTCGTTAAAGTCCTTATAGCCAGGGGAGCATTCCTCACGGATGATGCGGCTTTCGGGAATCTGCTCTCTTCGACCTAACGCTTTGAACTGCTCGGCAAAGGTCTTACCTGCATCGTCCATGTCAAAACCCAGATGGAAGGTGGCTTCCTTGGCAGTTCGCATCAAACCTTCAAGCTGTCTTGCAGAGGGATTGCCGCCAGTACTGGCATAGATTCCGCTCTTCAGCTCGTTCTTCTCCTTGTAGGTGAGGTTGTTGCCTCCCATAAGCAACTGGTAGAACGCCATGGCATCGTAGGCACTCTCAAAGAGGAAGACTCTCTTGGCATCTTGTAGCTTCGTGCCGTTAGGACTGCCTAACCATAAACCTTCACTGGCATTACTGCCTCGCGCCATGCCTTTGTAGGATGTGCCGTCAGCCCTTGCTCTGCCTCGTTCCTCGAAACCGACAATGCCTTTATCGTCCTTGCCTGGGATGACCATAGGGAAAGAAAGGTTCTGACGGGTTCCGTAGGTGGTGAGCAGAAAGGAGTTGGTAAAGGCTCTTTGGGTCTGTCTCGTAATGCCTCTATGCTTGAAGAAAGGGAAAAACTTGGTCTGACTTTCCCACTTGTCGGCTTCCCACTTTTCCATCTTGTAGTCACCAAGGTTGAAGGGTCTTGTGTCCTTCAAAGGCTCGACGATACGCTGTTGGCGGTCTTCCATCGGCATATTGAGCAAACGATGGCAGACTTCGTTGACTACGGCGTATGGGTCTTTGCCAACCCTGCCTTCAGGGAACAGATTAGGATGCTCGGCAATGAAACTGATAACATTGTACCTACGCTGTTGAGGGGGTTGGAAACATGCCATGCCATTGGCACAGACAATGTATTTGTCACCACGGATGCGGCGACCTTCATCATCCAACCTTACATACGAGGGATAACGCAAGCCATCTCTTCGGTAGAAATGATAACCGGCATCCTGCAATACTTCCTGTATGCTGATGCGGTTCTTATAGTCATCAAAGGTTAATTCTGCCATTGTCCTTATTCCTTTAGCATATTAGTTGATCCGGTGGAACCTTGCAAAAGAGGAGGACAAGTACCCCGATGATAAAGATGAGTATATCTACCCACCAATCACGGAGTACTGTCTTCACTCGGTTCCATGCTTTACTTGCCTTCATCGCTGATAGACATCGAGAATCTTTGTCTCACAGATGTTGGCGGTCACATAGTCGTTGCCTCCTTCCATGACACTCTCGACATTGTG
>JAGHTW010000181.1 GCA_018065145.1 Candidatus Prevotella equi | reverse complement strand
ATGAGTGCTATGAGCAATAGCAGTATAATAGCCATCCAGAGGATGTAATACACCATCTTGTTGCCCCGGTCTACCTCTGGATCGTGACCATTCAGGTATGTTTCAGCAATAGACATGGCAACGAAATGTGTCTTTTCGATTCTCGCGTTCACCTCTTTCTCAATTTCATCCCTCATAGAAGCATATTCAGGAGGAATATTAGCTAATTCCTTTTGTATACCATCTATGTACAATTTCCTTAAGAATTTCTCAACAGAAGCAATGTCCGCATCGCTGCGAGTGCGAATGTAAACCGAATAGTTCAGATTGTTGTCGTTGCCTTTGTTCTCATCGCCCACTGACAAACAAACGAGGTTAGCAAAGTTGGAATTCCTGGGAAGGTCCTTATATACGCCCGTCACATGCCGCACAGCTCCATCTGAGAGCCTCATCGTCTTGCCAGCCACCATCACATCGCCAAAATACTTTTCCGCCAATGATGCAGGGATGATGATGCCATCATCAATGGCTTTTGAACCATCCAGCGTGCCATCAACGAGTTCTGCACGGATGGTCTGCAGCATGTCTTCACTAATCAAACACGATGGGGAGACAATAGTGCTTCCATCCTTATCAAACTGAATATCACCATAACTACGCATATAACCTATGCTCTCCACCAGAGGACACTCACTGATGTTATCTGCCAACACACGACTGCATGTTGAGATCCATCTTCCTTCTTCCATAACCCCTTGAGAATACACACGGCGGATGTTCTCATAATCCCTGATGCCGTGGTTGTAACTGCCGATGAAGTTGATCTGGGTGAGCAGAATGTAGCAACCCGTAAAGGAAAGAATGAGTCCAAAGAGATTAAGTGATGACGCTAATTTATAGCGTCGAAAGAGATACAATAAACTTTTCATTTGCTATTTTTTCTCATTATTCTGTCTTTATACTTTCTATAGGATTTGCACAAGCTGTTTTGAGGGTCTGACTCAGAATGCTAAGTACGCTTATGGCAAGAGATATCACCGCAGCAGCAACGAGTACCCACCATGGAAACGGTATTCTGTTGTAGAAACCTTCAAGATAGTGCTGCATCAACTTTATGCTTATTGGAATTGCAATCACTATGGCTATGAGTGAGGCAATCATGAATGGGCGAGACAGTTTGAGTACAGCCTGACTGGTTTCTGCTCCTGCTATCTTGTGCAAGGCAATCGACTTCTTATGCTGCTCTGCATAATAGATAGACATGGCGAAGAGACCAAGAGCGGAGATAAGGACAGACAATCCCATAAAGATGCAGACAAGTGTCATCGTGTTGCGATCTCCTATGAGGGCATTGTTGAGTTGGTCATCAAGGTAATTCATCTCTGGTTCCTTTGGAACACCCAGGTATTCCTTCGCCACCTTGCGCCAAACGTCAGCCACCGCATCAGCTGCCTTCTTCCTATCGTCCGTTACCTTGATAAGCAATCCTGCACATCGATCATTGTTGATCATCACCACATTATGAGAATCATCCATCGGTGTGGTTAGCGCATCTCTTGAGCGGTAATCGGCAATGATTCCGCAACATTGGTATTCTGGTACACCTTCTCGCATATCTCCTAAGTTCCTATTCTGCTCAGTAATGCCATAACGTTTCTTTGCATCTTCTGTGAACCAACAAGTTCCATTAAGCGGAGCAGAATATTGTTCAACGATTTTGAATCCTAATAACTTGAAACTTGTTGAATCAAGAGAGGACAAGGATATCCATGACTGCTTTTCATTTTCTTCGAGGAGGCCGTTATGGGAACAATGAAAAGGATTGTTCATATACCTGCCGACTTCTTCAACACAGGGAAGACTTCTCAGACGTTTGGCGAGTTCGTTTGGTGCATCCATATCTGGGAATCCTAAAGTGTACGTATACAGTTCAATCAGGTTTTCGTTGTTGTATCCGCAAGGAAGATTGACAAGATGCCGTATCTGAATTGTCATGGTCAAGGCGACCGCTATCAGCACTGTGCTTATCACATTCTGGCAAATGATGAACACTCTGCTGAGCACCATTTTACTTCGGAAGCGGAAACTACCCTTAACGACATCAATGGGTTTGAATCGTGAGGAAATAAATGCGGGCAAAAGGCCGGAAATCAAAGAGATGACAATAACGAGTAACATTGCTATGGTGACAGAAATCCAATCCACATGCAGCAGTATGTTGGTGGTGAGCAACTCGTTCATCCATGGCCTCAGGAGGTATGCGGGGACACATCCAAGAACAAAGCATCCAAATGTGAATACAAAGGACTCACGGATGTAGCGACACACAATGCCCAACTGCGATTCTCCCATAAGCCTTCGTGTTGCCATCTCCTTTGCTCTCTTTCCAGCTTGTGCTATAGTGAGGTTTATATAGTTGAAGATAGCAGAGATAAGCAGAACCAACGCCACGATGAGTAGTATCTCCACGGTCTTCTTCTCTCCAACCCTGATGACGTCATACGACTTAAATCCGCTGAAATAAATGTTGTCCAGACGGGTAAGAGAAGAACCATAGAGAAAGTCACCCTGGGATGCATCACGCTTGTAGAAGTCCCAATAGCCGCAATACTTGTCAAGAAGTTTTTTAGCAATACTGTCAGGGGTTGCACCATCAGCTAAAGTAACAAAGGTTTGAGTCGAGCCAAACTGATCCATCCTCGATACACTCCCCTCCATGGTACTCATACACAAAAAGATGTCACAGTAATGGAACACATCACATGATCCGAAATCCTCGATGATTCCTGTGATCGTGTAGTTCTTGTCCTTCTGTGTGATAGTACGTCCAATAGGGTTCTCTCTGGCAAAAGCCTTCTTGGCAAAGCTTTCCGATATAAGGATTTCATCGGCAGATGTCAAAATTCTATTCTTGCTGCAACCTGTCAGACGATAGTCAAACAACTGTAGGAAGTTGCTATCCACAGCCGCTGCCGCCACCGAATAGAAATCGTCGCCAATCGTAATATCCATATCTCCATGATCAGCGATTCTTGTCCACGATTTGATCTCAGGAATCGAAGGGAAAAACTCCTCTGCCGTACCGAGAGTCATGCCAAAACTGTCTTCGGTTCCTATGATATAGAGTTGCTTGGAAAGCGGTTGCTTTGCGCCCACGCTGAACTCTGTTCTTGCGTATTCTGCAAGAATGATGATGAATCCGAATGCAAGAGACAATCCCAGCACCTCAATGGCTGCATATAGTTTGTTTCTTGATAAGAATGTGAAATAACTTTTCATATACTACTATTATATAACAAATATTTACTTACGTATTCCTTGTTAACTATTTACTGTTTACTATCTTAATTTCAAAACTTCATTGTCCTTAAACGCTTCGTACCCACTTGTGATGACTCGTTCGCCCGGCTCAAGTCCTTCCTCCACCTCGTAATACTGAGGGTTCTGACGACCGATACGGATATTGCGACGGTAGGCTGTAGTACCGCTCTTATCGAACACGAATATCCAGTTGCCGCCTGTGGTTTGGAAGAAGGTACCCTTAGGTATGAGGACCGTTTGGGTGGGTTTGCCTAATTCAAGGTTCAGATAATAGGTTTGACCAGAGCGGATGTTGGCGGGGCGAGTGCCCTGGAACACCAAGTCGGTGCGGAACTTACCTTGACGAACCTCGGGATAGACCTTGCGGACGGTGAGGTCGTACGTTTTGCCATCACGCTCGAAAGTGGCAGAGAGACCAACCTTGATGCGGTCGATGTAGTGCTCGTCTATCTGCGCCTCTATCTTGAAATCACTCAGGTCATTCACCTGACCTATCGTCTGCCCTGGGGTGATGCTCTGTCCGAGTGCTACGTCCAACAATCCTAACTCACCATCAATGGTGGAGCGTACCTCCAGTTTCCCTTTGCGTTCGCGCACCAGCACTACGTTGCGCTGCATGTTGGCAAGATTGTCCTCCATTTGCTCCATCTGTATACTGCGGTATTGGGCATCCTTCTTCAGGCGCTCACCGATGAGTGTCTGCTTCTTTTGAGAAAGTTCGTAGTCCTCCTTTGCCTGAAGATAGGTTTCTTTTGAAATGAGCTTCTCTTTGTAGAGTCGTTCGTTCTGCTCGAAGGCTCTACGTTTGCGAACTACGTCCATCTCTAATGAGGCATTCTCTGTCTCGTTGTTCAACTTGTCTTGCTGCATGGCCACCTGCGTGTTGCGCAGTAGGTTCTGCTTCTCTGCCAATTCGGCTTCGGCATTGAGAATCTGCAAGTCGAGGTTGCTGTTGGACAGACGGATGATGACATCACCTTTCTTTACCTTCTGTCCTTCCTCTGCCACCTTCTCCATCACGATGCCGCCCTCCTCGGGAGAGATGTGCACCACTTGGATAGGGATGACCGTCCCGTTCAGTCGGACATAGTCCTTGAACTCGCCTTGCGTGACATTGCTGATGGTGACATCCTCTGCGTCAACCTGCAAGGTGCTCTGGTGATTGCCGAATACAATCCACAGCAGCACTATCAGCACGAATGCTCCTCCTGCTATGTAAGGGATGTGCTTCTTCTGCAGCCCGCGTTTCTTCTCTATTATTCTGTCCATAGTGGTGTTCCTTTATAATAATTCAACATGCGTGTCTTATATAAATATGTAAGTTGGCATTGCAATAGTTGAGCCTTGCTTTGTAGCAAAGTGACTGTCTGCGTTTGTACATCAATAGAAGATGCTAGTCCCTCTTCGTACTTTCGGATGGTCAAGCGTGATGCAATGCTGTCCGACTCCACTTTTGCCGTCATCTTCTCAGTTTCCTTGCGGCTGTTCTCTTGATCCGTAATGGCTTCCTGTATCAGCCTTTGCAGTTCATTACTTCGATACTCCAGTTCTTCCTCTGCTCTGCGCACGTTATTACGCTGCCGGCGAATGTTGGTAAGCGTGTTCAACCGGTTGAATATCGGTATGGAGAGCGAAGCATAGACATACTGACC
>JAGHTW010000065.1 GCA_018065145.1 Candidatus Prevotella equi | reverse complement strand
GTTGGAGTGTGCTTTGCTGCTTTGCAGAGGCTTGGAGCTAATGCGGATGAAGGTTTTACCCATATCGGCATCAGCGAGATGCTGTATCTGACGTGGATGGGTATGGCAGCGAAGATTCAGCAACGCAATGAGGTTATGAATGTTTCTACACAGAAGGCATTGGAATTGTTCCGCAAGGATGGCTTTGAATGTACAGTGTTAAAGGGGCAAGGCATTGCTGGTCTATATGGCTCTTTTGCTGGTCTTCGTCAATCTGGAGATATTGATATTTGGGTGCAAGGAGGGAGGAAAAAGTTGTACGACTATTCGCTTAAGACCTTTGGAAAACTTGAGGGTTTGACGTATCACCATATTCATTTTCCGGCTTATGAGGATGTAGAGATAGAGGCTCACACATGGCCTTCGTTCTTGTCTTCACCAATAAGAAACAAGCGGTTGCAAGAATTTTGCAAGGCGAATGCTACGAATGGAGATACTCCATCGTTGGCATTCAATCGAGTGTTCATCCTGCTCCATTGCTATCAGCACTTCACCAGAAGAGGCGTGGGAATGAGGCAATTGCTTGATTATTACTTTGTGCTTCAACAAGGTTTTACCGAAGAAGAGCGTAAGGAATCCATGTATTGGATTGATCGCCTAGGTATGCTTAAGTTCTGTAAAGCGATGATGTGGATTATTGCGAATGTTTTCCAAAAGTCCATAAACCATAAACAATACACCATAAACCTTCTTTGCGAACCGAACGAAGAGTATGGCCGCTTCCTGCTTGAAGAGGTGATGCAGACGGGCAACATGGGACATGCCGATAAGCGTGTTGACCATAGACAGTTGCAGTCGGCCGTAGGCAGGTATCTGTTCAACTTGAAACGAGACATGAGAATCATAAAGATCTGTCCTCACGAAGCTCTGTGGGAGCCTCTGTGGGGCATTTACCAGTTTGCGTGGTGCAAGCTGACAAAAATGAAATATAAACGATAAAACATACAGAAAATGACAAAAAAGAAAATTGCATTTGTGGTGGCTATCGCAGGAACGGCACAGGCGTTTCTGAAAGACCACATGACATACTTGGTAAAGGAGTATGATGTGCATCTGGTAGCTAACTTCAAACCGGAAGAAAAGGGTGAGTTCGAACAGATGGGCGTTACCTGTCATGATGCTCCTATACGGCGATCAATTAAGCTCGGTGCTGACTTGAAGGCTCTGTTTGCACTTCGCAAGATATTCAAAAAAGAAAAGTTTGAATGCGTACATTCTGTTACCCCAAAGGCTGGACTTTTGACATCCGTAGCAGGTTGGATGGCAGGGGTGCCTAATCGTGTGCATATCTTCACTGGTCAGGTGTGGGCAACTCGCAAGGGCGTGATGCGCTCCATCCTGAAGGGTATGGATAAGATGATTGCAAAGTTTGATAACGAAATACTCGTTGATGGACAGGGGCAACGCCTGTTCCTCATAAACGAGGGCGTGTTGAAAGAATCGAACAGTACAGTGTTGGCTAATGGCTCTATTGCAGGTGTGAAGTTGGAACGCTTTGTTATTTCTGAGGAAACTCGAAAAGTGGAGCGTGAGAAGTTGGGCTTCAAAGAGGATGACGTTTGCTTCATCTTTATGGGACGACTGAACCACGACAAGGGTATTGGCGAGTTGTATGAGGCTTTTGACAAGTTGATACCTGAATGCCCAAAGGCTAAGTTGGTACTGTATGGTCATGATGAAGAAGGTTATGATCCGAAGGCTGAGACATTCATCAATATCAAGCGCGATGTGAATTATTTCTACCCTGGTCATACTTCGGTTCCTTTTGCCTCTTTGCAAGCTGGTGATGTGTTCGTGTTGCCAACATGGAGAGAGGGCTTCGGTATGAGTGTTCTTGAGGCTCAAGGATTGGCCTTGCCAGCCATAACAAGTGATGCGTATGGTGTAGTTGATGCTACAGCAGAAGGTACGACCGCTCTTCGATTCCATGTGGGCGATGCGGAAGGCCTGGGTCAATGCATGAAGAAATATTACAATGACCCTGAGTTGCGCAAGGAGCATGGACTGGCAGGTAGAAAACGCGTAGAAGAGAGCTTCGTTGGCTCAAAGGTTAGCGAGGCTTGGGTAGATTTTTATCATAAATTACTTAAATAAAGCAAAATGAACAACAATTGCGATATCATCCTGACCTACTGCTGGAACAGAGTGGGTTATACGATACTGAGGACTCTGAGTGAAAAAGGTCTAAAGGTATGGGCGGCTGACACGAGCAAGAAGAATATCTGCTCGATGTCGAAGTTCTGCACGGGCAGTTTCACTTATCCAGATCCCTTCACCGAGGAGGATGCTTTCATCCGTGTGTTGAAGGAGAAGGTGGCAGAACTGAAACCTCGCGTGCTGATGCCCACACATGATGAGAGCGTGGTGATTATGCGCCATAGGGATGAGTTCCCGAAGGAGCTGATTATTCCCTACGAGAGCGAGGAGAAATTGCTAAACCTGGCGAATAAGGCATGGGCAACGAAGAAGGCTGAGGAGGCTGGTTGTCCGATTCCGAAGGTGTACAAGACGGTGGATGAGGTGGAGAGCTACCCTGTGGTGTTCAAGACTGTCATCGGCAATTCTGCCAAGGGTGTGTATTTCCCGAAATCGAAGGAGGAACTGCTGGCGCTGATGCTGGAACAGCACGGCAATGTGTTCAGCGATAACTCGGAGATGCTGTTGCAGGAGTGGATTGGCGGTACGGATTACAGCGTGGATTGCGTGCGTTGGGACGGATTCTGGAAGTCTTCGGTTTATCATGCTCTGGTGACGAAGACAGACGGTGGCGGTACGACCACTCAGCGCGAAATAGTGGCAGCTCCCGAGTTGGAAAAATATGCCAAGTTGTTGCTGGATGCCGTGGATTTCCATGGTGTGTGCGGTTTGGACTTCCGCTATGATTCCGAGACTGGCAAGGCTGCCTTCATCGAGGTGAATGCACGTTTCACCGGTGGTTTGGCAACGCCTGTAGCAGCTGGTTTCAATATCCCTTGGACGGTTTATAAACTGGCAACAGAAGGCAAGTATGACGAATCTTGTGATGCTCGCGTTGGCACCAAGACGAAGTGGATTTTGGGCGATGTGATCACGCTGGTAGGACGATTGGTGCAGCAGAAGTTCAACGGCAAGGAGTTGCGTCAGGTAGCTCGTTTCCGTGGCTTCGATGCCTTTGATGATTTCCGTTGGGATGATAAACGTGCCATCCTGGGTGAGATGGGATACTATCTTGGGAAGTTGGTGAAGAGTGGAAAACTCAATCCGTAATTGAGTACGATGACGAAACGCTTCGCTACGATGAATTTATGGATAAACTAAAATCATTTGCCAAAGCAGTATGGACGTTCTGTTCGTATCTGTTTTGGCCGCAAAAGAATAAAAGACAAGAATTATGATATTAAAATGGCTATTTGACCGTGTGGTCGCATTTGTAGGACTTTGTTTCCTATGGCCTGTATTGCTGGTTGTGGCTATAATGGTGAAAATTAAGATGCCAGGAGGTCCGGCGTTCTTCGTACAGAAGAGAGTGGGAAAGGGTGGCAAGTTGTTTAACTGCCATAAGTTTCGTTCGATGACGGTGAACCATAACGGTTCGACTGTCTCTGTTGCTGGCGATAATCGCATCACTCCTTTTGGTGCTACTCTTCGTCACTATAAGCTGGACGAGTTGCCGGGACTATGGGATGTTCTGATTGGCAATATGTCATTTGTGGGCCCTCGTCCTGATGTGCCTGGGTATGCTGACAAGCTGGAGGGGGATGATCGCGATGTGCTGAAACTTCGTCCAGGTATCACAGGTCCGGCAACGCTGAAGTATAGGTTGGAGGATGAGATGATTGCAGCTTTCGTGGATTGTTTTAAGAACACGAATTATCATGAATTAACTGCGAATTATCCGTTAATTAAGATTCCTGAGGCGGATTATGAAACCATGAAGGGTATGGATGACCAGAAGCTTGCTGTGTGGTATAACGACAATGTGATATATCCAGATAAGGTTAGATTAAATTGCTACTACTATCGCCACTATAGTTTCATAAAAGACATCGAGATGATCTTTGCGACTGTTTTAGGCCGAAAAGTTATATTTGCTGGAGAGGAAGTATAATGAAATTTCTAAAAGCTATTTGGCAATTTTGTTCTTATCTCTTCGTTCCTCAGACTAGATACGTGGAAAGCGTAGGATGGAGTTGCTGAAAAAGGATGTGACTTACCTGATTGGTAATGAACGTGCAAAAGGGAATCTGGAACCTATCACCCCTCTCTGCATCTCCCGTATGCTTAACGTTCCACTTGAAGAGGTTGAGAAGTGTATGAAGGAGATACTAGAATAATCACAGAATATTACTATTAGGTAGAAAAACCAATATACATAATTCTATGGAATAGTGAATAAACGATATTATTGCATGGATGAGTGGGAAGCCTGTTACAATAGAAGCTCTTTGTGATTTCTTGAAATCTAAGGGGCTTTCCGAAGAAGAAATCACATATATCCTAGGTCAGCTTTTGAGTATGGGATTCTCTATCATTAATGATATTGTTACATATCGTGGTATGAATTACAGAGCTCCATTACCACCTAACCAGCATTAAATAATTGAAAAAGTCAATGAACAAATACACTCTGTTCTTTACATGGCAATCAGACAGAATGGATGTAAAGAAGATGATAGACCAAAAACTGCGTGACATTAAAGCGGAACTTGAGAAGATTGACATTTGTCTCATACTTGACCAAGATACCCGTGGTCGATTAGGCACAGAGAATATTGATCAAACTGTTCTCGCTAAGATAGATGCCTGCGACATCTTTGTTGCTGACATCACGCCTGTGGCTTCAATAGTCCCTCGCAAAACTGGAGGACACGTGAAATTGTTGCCTAATGCCAATGTGATGTACGAATATGGCTATGCCAAAGGCATCGGCAAGATGAATCGCTGTATATTACTTGCTAATCTTGCAGAAGACGAGAACAAGGAGGATTTGCCATTTGACATAAACCATGATACCATCACAGAGTTTAGGACTGCTGCTAACCTCGGAGGGTTGAAGGCGTGGATTTTGAACATCATAGAGACTGTAGATAAAGAGCGAACTGCTGCCCCTGCTGATTTGGATGCTTCTATTCATTTCTCTGGTTTAGATGATGAGACCACAATTTATCCGCAATATGTGGGATACTATTATGTGCCCAAATCGCATTGGAAAGAATCAGTGACGAATTATAACAATCCCGTTACACAAGCCGTGCCAAATAGTCTTCTCTCAACAACAAATCTTCTGCAGGCTACCATAGAGAATTTGACGGCTCCTGTTGCTAATGTCCAGATAGTAAGACCTATCAACAAGACTACATATTTGGACAGATGCCCTGTAAGTTTTGTTATCAGTAACGATTTGAATACTCCTATAGAAAATTGCAAGTCATACATCAGTTGTAAGAATCCTGAAGTGCATTTCCATGACGACAATGTAAAGCATGCTCTTGCATTTAAAGCTCTTGCTGCTGGTAGTGTATTAGTAGAGAAAGATGAGGTTTTCAGGCATCGACCACTGATTAATCCTCATGAGACACTCTCTGTTGGTGACGTGTTCATATCCGTACCTCACAATCTTACCGAAGTTATTTTGGATTGGCACATCTCATCAGCCCAAGGAAACAGTTATGGTCAGCTTGTTGTAAAGGTTGTTCCTTCAATAGACTATGAAACCATTGAAAATAACAACCTCGTAGGTGAAACAAGAGTTGAAGGAAAGATCATTACGGAGTAGGGTTGATGAAAGGATGTAAGTCCTCAAATTGTCGTCATATCATTATTGACAAGAAGACGTATGACATCAAGGAACGATTTTAATTGGTTTCACAATTTTGAAGCCCTCAAGGCATATATTCAGGAGCGCGGTCATCTACCAGACAAACATGTAGTAGAGAACCGCGCCCTCCTTTCATGGGCGAAGTACTAAGGAAGAAAACCAAGGAAGGTACGCTGGACGCTTTGAAACGAGAGCTGTTTGAATCTTTGCTCGCCACTCATTCAACCGAGCATACTGGAGGAAGAAGGAAGTCCATTACGTAGCAAGAACATGAAAAAAGCAGTTACGAAGTTCGTAACTGCTTGATTTTTAAGGTAGCGAGAATGGGCTACGATCCCATGACCTCCGGATTATGAATCCGACGCTCTAACCAACTGAGCTATCTCGCCATCCGCTTTGGAAAATTGGTAAAAAATGCCGTTTTCCCGATTTGCGAGTGCAAAGGTAGCACATTTTTTTCAAATGAACAAATTTTATTGTTAGTTTTTTTGTTTTTCGTGTAAAATTATTTGTTTATGCGAGTATTGTAGTGTGATTATACTATTATTTATTAATTTTGTATCATTAATGCCTTATTGGCGTTTCTACATCAACTAACATAAAACTAAAATCTATATAACAAATGAAAAAAACGAGTATATTCTTATGCGCATTGCTGGTAATGTTGTGTATCAACGCAATGGCTGCGCGTCACGAATTTCAATTAAAGGAATGGGACTTTTCGCATGACAAGGTGTCTTGGCAGCATGTCAGTGTGCCACATGACTGGGCTATCAGTGGTCCTTTCGACAAGAAATGGGACCTTCAGGTAGTGGCTATTGAGCAAAACGGCGAGAAGACAGCGACAGAGAAGTCGGGACGCTCTGGTTCACTGCCATGGATAGGCAAGGGTTATTACAAGACTTCGTTTGTGTTGCCTGAAGCGGACGCTTCCGGAACGGCGGCAAGAACTGACGTAAAAACGTCAGGAACAGTGGCGGCGGGTGCCGCAATTGGCTGGGGGAAGGTAATGCTTGTCTTTGACGGTGCGATGTCTGAGCCTACCGTTTATGTCAACGGTAAGAAGGCGGGCTATTGGGCATACGGATATAATGCGTTCCGACTCGACGTTACCGACCTTGTAAAGGCTGGAGAGAACATCGTCGAGGTAGAACTACAGAACGTTGAGGAGAGCAGTCGCTGGTATCCTGGCGCTGGTATCTACCGCCCAGTGTCTCTCGTTATGACAGAGAAGGAGCATCTGGATGCTTGGGCGACAAGCATCCGCACCGTAGAGCTGCTGGAAGGCGTGGACAACCATGGAAAGACGGAGAAACGCGCCAATATCGATTACGAGACGAAGGTGGTGATACCTGACGTAAAAACGTCAGGAACAGTGGCAACGGCAGGAACAGGGGCAGCCTTAGGAACAGTGGCAGCGGCAGGAACTGGGGCAGCGGCAGGAACAGTGGCAGCGGCAGGAACAGGGGCAGCGGCAGGAACAGGGGCAACGTCAGGAACTGTGGCGGGGCTTTCTTGCGTGATAGAGATTCTTAACGCTAATGGCTGGTTTGAGACTGGTAGCCATGTAGATGTGCCGGCAGATGGCGTTATCAAGACGACGCTGAACCTCAGCAAGCCAAACTTATGGACTCCTGAGACTCCTTATCTTTACAAGATTCGCACTCGTTTGTATCGTGATCACAAGGTAATAGACGAGATGATAACCAACGTGGGCGTAAGAACCGTTGAGGTAACGAAGAAAGGTTTCCTTCTCAACGGACAGCCTCGCAAGATACAAGGCGTATGCCTGCATCACGATCTCGGTCCTCTTGGTGCAGCAGTGAACAAAGCAGCGCTGATACGTCAGGTGAAGTTGATGAAGGAGATGGGCGTTGATGCTATCCGCACATCCCACAACATGCCTTCAACGATGCAGATGGACGTCTGCGACTCCCTCGGCATGATGGTCATGGCGGAGAGTTTCGATATGTGGATATATCCTAAGTGCAAGAACGGCTACGCACGTTTCTTCAAGGAATGGGCAGAGAAAGACATCACCAACCTCGTTTTGAACCACCGCAATCACCCTTCTATAGTGATGTGGTCCATCGGCAATGAGATACCAGAGCAGTGGGACAAGAACGTAGGTGTAGAATGGGCAAACAAGCTCCAGAACCTTTGTCATCAACTGGACCCTACACGTCCTGTGACACAAGGTCTTGACCGTGTTGACAACGCATTGAAGAGCGGTTTCGCAGAAGCGATGGACGTTGTCGGCCTTAACTACCGCACCCACAAATATGCCAAGGCATTCAAAGAGACCAGCAAGGGCGTAATCCTTGGTAGCGAGACGGCATCAACAGTAAGCTCACGCGGTGCTTACAAACTGCCATACAAGCCTACCAACCACGGCGTATATCCTGACGGACAGTGTTCTGCTTACGAGACGGAATGGTGTTCATGGAGTAACCTTCCAGACGTTGACTTTGAGAACATGGACGACCTGCCATACACCATCGGTCAGTTCGTTTGGACAGGCATAGACTACCTTGGCGAGCCAACGCCATACGATGAATACTGGCCAAGCCGTTCATCATACTTCGGCATCTGCGACCTTGCCGGACTGCCAAAGGACCGTTACTACCTCTATCGTTCACAATGGAACAAGAAGTCTCACACCCTTCACATCGCTCCACACTGGACATGGGGCAAAGAGATGATAGGCAAGAACGTTCCTGTTCAGGTATTCTCTGACTTTGACGAGGCAGAGCTCTTCATCAACGGCAAGAGTCAGGGCAGGATAAAGAAGCAGGACATCAAGAACATTGAGGCAGGTACAGAGAAGAGCAACCCTAACGCACGTAATGCGAAGGTGACAAATCTTGACCGTTATCGTCTGCGTTGGATGAACACGCTCTACGAGCCAGGCGAGATAAAGGTCGTAGCATACGACGAAAACGGCAAGGCAGCGATGGAGAAGACCATCCGCACCGCCGGCGAGGCAGCAGCGCTTCAGCTTGACGCTGACAAGAAAGTGCTGAAAGCCGACGGCGAAGACCTTTGTTACGTCACCGTAACGATGACCGACAAGGACGGCAATATGTGCCCAATGGCTGACGATCAGTTAGAGTTTGAGGTAGAGGGCGATGGTATCTTCAAGTGCGTATGCAACGGTGATGCTACATCAACGGAGGTCTTTACCAATCCAACGATGAAACTCTTCAACGGTCAGCTTGTCGTGACAGTACAGAGCACGAAGAAGGCAGGCACCATGACGCTTAAGGTACGCCGCAACGCTGTTGCCAAGACGAAGAAGACGAAGGCAAAGGCAGCCATAGAGTCAACGATACAGATAACAACAGGAAAATAAAAGCTAACCTATGCCTTTTACCTACTAGCGATATACATCATGGCAGGCGGTTGCTGATTGCCTTAAAGATATTCCGAATGTTTCCGTGCCGCAGGTTCAGGCAGAGCTCTTCGAGCGAATACTGCACCTTGCGGCACGGATTGTTCCATGCATTAGCAAGGTAAAACGTATTCTGATAGCTCTCATCCTCCTTCACCTCCTCAGGGTGAACGAGTGGGAATGACAGTTCATGTCGCGGCATGACAAACTGCCATCGCAGGCGTTTCGGCATCAACTCCAACTGTGTTGAGTAATGCGTACCGCCGTCAAGTCCTATATTATTTATAAGGTTCTTAGCAGGCATGATGGCAAGACCGTCATGCAGCAGCATATACGACCAGAAAATACTCTCAAAATGCGCTATTCCGCTCTCCGCATGTCCCTTGGCAAACGCTGGCAGGTCCTTGCGCTGGTGGTACTGTTGCACCTTCTGCTTTAACAATTCAAACTGCTTCTCATCCTTCACGAACGAGTAATCGCCGTCCCAGTTGTTGACGACACGAGCCCACGACGCCCATCCCCAGATAGAGAAGGCACGCGTGAAGAAATACGACGGAGCATCACTATTGTCACAATCATTGCGCGATGGTTTCGAAACGTTGAAACCAGCCACCATCGTTATGCGCTCATCGTTCTCGTAACGGTCCAGCATCTCCTTGCAGAATGTAAAGAACGACTGCGATGGCACCACATCATCCTCCAGCACTATGCACTTATCCGTCAGCGAGAACGCCCACCGCTGCGACATAAAGCCACTCGGATCGCAGCCGTAGTTACGCTCCTGATAGTTGCGATGCACCTCACACTGCCAGTCAATGTTCTCATCCTTCACCAACTCTCTGCACGCCATTATTCCGGGCATGTCATTCCTACCCTCTCGCGGACCATCCTGATAAAGGAATAACCGTGCGGGCTGAGCCTTGCGCACCTGTTCCCAGACCTTTGCGAAATGGTCGGGACGAGCATGAAAAAGCATTAGAACACTGATGTCGAGCATAGCGAAAAGGGACCCACCCTAGCCCTCCCTTGGAGGGAGGGAACTAGAGGGCATTATTTGATTGTTTAACTAATGTACGGATACTATCTATCTTGTCGTGATACATCTCATATATCACCGGACCATTGCGACGCACCTGTTCCTGCGTAAAGGCATTGTTCCATAGTCTCATGCCACCGGCAGAAAGCGAATGGAAATGTGCGTCATAAGAACCCACCTGCAGACCCTCGAGCCATGCGCGCACGCACACCTCGTAGTCATCATATTGGAATGGTGCGAGGTCGTAAGGTATGTTCTTTATATACTGCATGAAGAGCGGTCTGTTTACAAACATCGGCGCTCTGTTCACCGCCGGTACGAAGCGGAACTGTCCGTCGCCGCTGAGTATCTCTCCCGCCACGGCGCGCTGTATCTGCTCCAGTGGCAGCGTCATATTCTCCTCCTTCGTATGCGCCTTTCCGTCGCCATCAAGGAACTTCACGTCGAAGCCGTCCATACCTCCGAGGAAGACCATCTTCGGATGCTTACGCATCAGCGCTATCGCCTCCGTCAGCCAGTCCAGGTTATTGAAATCATCGTCGTCCTGCAGCAGCGCCACGATGTCAGCCTGAGCAAAGCGGATGGTCTTGTTGTACATGACATTCTCGTACAAGTCATTAGCCCTTACAAGGAACTCATTACCACGTGTCAGCCCTTCCGCCAGACGCTGCGTATGTTCCTTGTCCGAACCATCATCGATGACGATTATCTCTATCGACGGATGTTGACGCAGTTTCTCCACGACGTGCATCACCTGCAGCGACTTATTGTGCGACTCGATAATCACCGACACCTCCGGCGCATTCTGGTAGCCACGTGACTGCCATGCCGCAAAAGACTTGCCGCCCTTCTTCTTTTTGCCGAAACGCTTGAGAAGCGCCAGGCGAACCTTATCTATAAATAATGATATATCCATTACGAGTAATGATTGTTTAGAAAACTCTGTTGTGCAAAGGTATATATTTTTCCGCAAAGAAGCAAGGCTTTTTTGCGTTTTTTTATGCCCCGAAAAACAATCGTTTTACCATAGCATCGTAATCGTGCCACGATTAGTCGGTAATCGTGCAACAATTACAGTGCAATCGTGCAACGATTACCGTGTAATTGTACCACGATTACAGAGCCCCTGCTATCCTATTGTTTTTCAACAAGATACAAAGGCGGTTTCTGCGATAATAAAAAATTTTGGTCATTTCAATGTTTTTGTGTAACTTTGCATCGTAAAACAGAAAACTCAAAGATGAAAAAGCTATTCCAAAAACATCGCGAGAGCATCCTTGTCGTGCTCCTTGGAATGATTATTTTTGCGGCACTCAACATCCTGATGCTGCAGACCAACTATGCCCTTTGGACCAATGCGAAGGTCGGTTTCTGGTCAGCCTTCCACAAAGGCTTCCTTTTCTCGGGCTTCGACGGCCCTACCTATATCATCATCTCCTCCTGGCGCCCGTTGCACGTGCTGTTCCGCCATCCGTTGCTGAGCATGATGCTATGGCCACTGGCGGAGGTGAACGAAGGGCTCAAGGAACTGACGGGCATGAACTGCGCCATCTTCATAGTGGCGACGGTATGGACTATCGTCAGCACCTGTGCATGGCTGTTGCTTTACAAGCTGCTTCGCCGCGTCATGCAACTGACGGCAGGAGTGAGCCTGTTGCTGTGTCTCTTTTATTTCAGCCTCGCCTATGTGATGATGGCTACCTTCGTGCCCGACCACATGATATTGTCCATGACGACATTCCTGCTCATGCTCTGGCTGGGATTCAAGAACGACGGCAAGCCGATGGCGGCATGGAAGGCGCTGGTGCTTTCGTTTGTGAGCATGGGCATCGCAACGACGAATATTGCCAAGATATGGATAATAGACATGATGACGCTTGCCCGCCGCACCACGTGGGCAAAGGCGTTCAAGCGCAGTCTGTTATACCTCATTCCCGTGGCACTGATGGGAGCGCTCTACGTGATACAGGACAACACCACGCAGCGTGAGGAGACGGAACATGCGCAGAGTATTGAGGCGAAGCGCAAGGCTACGGACAAGAAATACGCGGAGCTGGCGCGCAAACGCAGCGACCAGATAGAGCGTCTGAAGAGCCATAAGACTATCGACATAAAGCTCTTCGACTGGACGGACACGAGCATCAGCAGCACTCATTCCCTTTGGGAGAATGTCTTCGGCGAGGGGCTTATCCTGCACGAGGAGCATCTGCTGGAGGATCCTAACAAGACGCGCCCTACCTTCGTGGCTTACGGACAGTGGTGGAAATATGCTCTGGAGGGTGTCATCGTGCTGTTGTTCCTTGCCGGGGCATGGTGCGGACGACGTAACAGACTGATGCTGACAACGCTGTTACTGATGTGCTTTGACATGGTGATGCACCTTGGTTTCTGCTTCGCCATCAACGACGTGTATATCATGACCGCCCACTGGGCGTATGTCATACCTATCGCCATCGCTTGTCTGCTGAAGGCAACACAAAAAAAACGATGGCAGAACGTGTCTGTCATCGTTGTACTTGCCTTTGTCACCGCTATCCTGTGGTGGAATAATGCCAGCCTCATAGCGGAACATATACTGAAATAATTAAAAGACCAGCTCTGCGGGGCGGTGATTTACCCGCATCTCCGGCGGACAGTCCTTTTGTATCTTGCCATAGTGGTTCAGGAGATACGTCACAATGTCGCGCGGAGCGTATATCTGCAATGGTCCGAGAGTGCGAAGCTCCGGATTCTCGGCGTTATATTTCGTCAGGTGCTCACTGCGCGTGATGATATTCTTGCACTCTTCGTAACCCTTGCCGTTAAACCATGTCTGCACACGGTTTATCATGCGCAGCAACGTCTTTTTCGTCACACATGATATGATGATTCGTGTCATCAGACAAGCAAGGAATCCTCTCTTTCTCGGTGTGTCAACCTCACAGCGTCCGCAGTGTTCATACTGCCATATCTCCTTAGAGATAAGCAGTCCGTTGAGGAAGAAAAGCACCTCGTGCTGGAGCTTCTGCAGCCTTGCCGATAGCGGTATGTCGTCAAAGGGGAAGATATCGACGTATATGCCCTGGTGCATGTTGACACTCTTGAACTGCGACTCCGAAAAGACGGTGTTGTTCTTTCTCACCTTGGCAAAGAAGAATGGTATCTTGGCGTCGGTATCGGGCGTCTGCAGGAAATACTTGTCGCCCATTTCCTGTTGTGCCACAGCGAGGAAACGCTCGTAGTTACGGCGTGTCATGCCGATATCGATGTCATCATCCCACGGAATGATGCCCTGCCAGAAGTGAACGCCTATCGCCGTTCCTCCCGTCACGAAGTATTTTATGTCGTGCTTGCGACATATCTCATCCACCACATGAAGTATCTCATATAGCGTATCGTGCAGCTTGCTTAGCTCTTCGTCCGTATATTGCATAGAATTGATGATATTTCCTTTTCTTACCATACATCGCAAGACTGACGTTCCTTGCTCTCCTGCGGATATTCCGGTATCGTTGTGTTGCCGACGGTGCAACGCTCAAAGCGGCAGCGGTCGGTGTTATACAGGTAGTAGGCATATGTTGCCGACTTGACGTTGAAGTCGCTCACGAGAATGTCGCGGATAGGATAGTCCGTTCGTTTCACATCTTGATAGCAAGGGCCATCATAATAGATACCGTAGCCCTCGGCGTTGCCTGCCGTTACGTTACTGATGCGGAAACGCTCATACTGCGCCGGGTAGTTACCGCCACGGTATCCGAAGTAGTTTGTCTCAAAGCGCAGCACCGCTCCCTTCACGCTGTTGATGTTTATTTTATCCACCGCCACGTCGCGGATGTATCCTCCGCGATCGAGGTTTGACTTGAAGAGCAACGCATTCTTCACGTTGCCTATCTCCACATCGTACATCAGCACATTACGCACACCACCACTCATCTCGCTGCCTATGCAGAGTCCGTTGCACTCGCTGTAGAACTTACAGTGGCGGATGACGATATTCTCTGATGGTCGGCCCACGCGACGACCGTCAGCATCGCGACCTGCCTTGATAGCGATGGCGTCATCACCAGTACGGAAGGTGCAGTTCTCTATCAGCACGTTGCGTGACGACTCTGGGTCGCAGCCGTCATTGTTTGGATAATGGCTGTCGATGGTCACGTTACGCACCGTCACATTGTCGCTATACACAGGATGAATGCACCAGAAAGGACTGTTCTTCAGCGTTATGCCGTCAAGCAACACCTTGCTGCAGGCATAGAACTCTATTGCGCAAGGACGCAGGAATGTGCCCTCGCCGAAGACTCTTTCCGCGAGTGTTGAAGCGTCGCCGCCCATTGTTCTCAGCCTTCTCACGTCAGGCATCTCCACGGTCTCGCCGTGAGTGCCGTGAGCGTTCTCCTCAAACTGCTCCGTATCTGCCTTCATTCCCCAGCGTGCCATCTCCTTTCCGCCCTGAGCGTCGATGGTTCCCTTGCCGGTAATGGCGATATTCTCGCAACCGTTGGCGTAAATCATAGCCGAACGGCCCTGCAGTTCTGTTCCCTCCCAGCGTGTCTGTACCACTGGCAGGAAGTCAAATGCCTTGCCGCTGAACTTGAGCACAGCGCCCTTGGCAAGGTTCAGTTCTATGTTTGAACGCATATTCAGCGCGCCACAGAGATAGTATAGTCCTTTGTTTACGATGACCTTTCCCCCACCCTGCTGCGCGAGTGCGTCTATTGCCTTTTGGAGCATAGGCAACGCATTGGCGGTGCTGTCCTGTGGTGCCTTCACCTCTACGGAACGCTGAGGGATAGTCACCTGTTGAAAGGTTTTTATAAGTTCTTCCTGCTGCTGTGCCACCGATGGCTGCGCTGTCTTTGCTGGCAGACTGCTGTTGAAGAAGGCAAGGATGGAGTCTTGCATCTGCCTGTTCAGGAAGTGTTTCTCTGGCCATATTTTCGTGATGAGATTCTGGTTGACACCCTGTGCCTGCCATACCTCGCGCATTACCTTATACGACGCCTCCACACCTGGCACTGGGAAGAGTTTGTCTCTGTCGCCATTGTAGAAGAGTGTTGGCTTAGGGCATGCCAATGATGCCACGTGAGGATAGTCCATGAGGTTTCTTATGCCAGGAATGAGCATGGAATATGCTGAGCCGCCCTTATTCTGGTTGTTCTCCAGTGACATGAGGTGTTCGGTATCGTTCATCCAGCATACGGCAGCGCATGACTTCACCGCGTCACTGAGCGCTGCGAGCATCCACGAACGATAGCTGCCCATAGAGAATCCGAGGCAACCCACACGCTCTGCGTCAACCATTGGCAGACGAGAGAGGAACTCCGCTGCGCGGATATCGTCCCATGTTATCCATGCGCCCCATGATGTTCCCATCTGAAGGAGGTTGGAAGAGAGTGCCTGCTGCGTGTCGTAGGTCTTCTGTTTGTTTTCCTTTGTTGACAATGCCTTTGCTATGTCCTTGCGGTCTTCCTGTCTTGTTCTGTCGCCCCAGAAGAGGGCATCGTTGGAAAGTACCACATATCCCGCCTTTGCCAGTTTGTCACCGACGTAACGGCCGTCATAGCATGCCACGACCCAGTCGTCGGCATCTTTGATGATGACGGAATCAACGTCGAATGGCTTCACCATTTTTTCCTTGCCGATGGCGAAGTGTGCGCCATGGTCGTGAAGCATCAGCAAGGCAGGCATCTTTTGTGCCGCAACAGCCTTCTTCGCCTTTTGCTGCTGAGGAACGAGCAGGTACGCAAGGACCTTCTCCCACTTGTTGATATGGAAGAGTATCTTCTGTGCCTCATAGCCTTCACGTTGCTCACGCGCAACAATCTCGTAGTCGTTTGTCTCAGGTGCCGGCGGTGCTATCTGCATCGTAGCGAAGATCTGACGTCGCGCCTCGTTGCGCCACTCGTCAAAGTCCATCGTCTGCATTCCTTCACCCGTCGCCTTCACTTTATTCTGCCATGCCCAAGGGAATGTCAGTTGCTCCTTCAGTTGCTGATAAAACAAAGGCATATTCTTCTCCACCCCAAATACTGGGATAGAAGAGGAATATGCCTGCGCCATCACTGTCATAGCAAACGCTATGATAAAAGATATGGTGTATATTCGTTTCATACGTATTGGTTTTTCAACTTTGTTTTCGGCTTCATCAAAAAGTCAACTGCAAAGATACAACTTTCCCGCAATACTCACAAATATTTCCACCAAAAATATCCTTCCCACCACGTTTCTATTCCATAATGTTCCCCACTTCCCACATCCTCAAGGATACGAGCAGTGAGTAGCATGAGAAAAAAAACAAGTGAATTGTTTGGCAGATTGTTTTTTTCTTTGTAATTTTGTACACAAACATAAAAAAATTGCTATGCCACTTACAGAATCACAGACGAGATACGTCAACTTCTACACCGACTTCGCTTTCAAGAAACTCTTCGGAACTGAAGCAAACAAGGATTTGCTACTATCCTTCCTGAACTCGAGGTTCGAAGGGAAAGAACATTTCCTTGACGTCACGTATCTCAACACGGAGCATCTGGGACTTACCGCGGCAGAGCGACGTGCGGTGTTTGATGTGTATTGTGAGAACGAGAGGGGCGAGAAGATACTCATAGAGATGCAGAACGGTGAACAGACATTCTTTAAAGACCGTTCCATCTATTACTCTACATTCCCAATCCGCGAACAGTCACAGAAGGGCAACGGTTGGAACTACGAGCTGAAGAGCGTTTATACCATATGCTTCCTGAACTTCACCTTCGACAAAGAGAACGAGGAATTCAGTCACGAAGTAAAGCTAACAGACATCACAACAGGCGAGGTATTCTACGACAAGTTGACCTATCTTTACCTTGAAATGCCTAAGTATCGCAAGAAATTGCCGCAGCTAAACACACTCTATGACAAATGGCTCTACGCCATCAAGCACCTTGGTGAACTGGACGAACGTCCTACGGAACTGAAGGAAGCGATATTCCAGCGCCTCTTTGAATTGGCGGAGATTGCAAAATATACGCCAAGTGAGCGCCAGGACTATGAGGAAAGTTTGAAGAACGCTCGCGACTGGTACAGCACCCTCTGGACAGCGGAACAAAAAGGTCTTACTCAAGGTCGTGCAGAAGGTCGTGCAGAAGGTATTACAGAAACGGCTCGCAACTTAAAGAAACAAGGTGTTGCAACCTCTGTAATTGCACAAGCGACAGGACTTTCTATTGAAGAGATAGAGAATCTTTAATTTCCTTTGTGTTCATACTCATAGGGGGCGTGTCAAAATAACTGACACGCCCCCTATTGTAATATGACACTATAGTTTTTTTAATGTTGCTTTTCAAAAGTTGCTGTTCCGTTAATTGAAACGACGTCACCCTTTATATCAACTTTGAAATTATTGAAAGTCACTGTATATACATTCTCTTTCTTCTTCTTCAATACAATACCACCCTCTAAAACTTTAATCTGCTCTCTATAATCTGCGCCATAACCATACTTAGTATCACTTAAGATTTCCACAGACAAATCTAGCAGATACTTAGTAACATTTCCTCCATTAGAAGACAACATCGCATCATCAAACGAAGCCTCCTCTAAAGTTAAATATATTTTTGCTAAGCCATGTGCTTCAATAGTAGGCTTATCGTACATCTTAAGATCAATCTTGTATGCAGGTTTTTTAACATACTGACCATTCTCCCATGTTATATAATCAGGTTCATGCTCATAAAACGAGAACAAAGCGGCAGGTGCTTCAACGCAATTATAAAACGGAACATCGTTGATTGTCAGCGTCTCAAATTTTCCATAAACGCCATTGTCAACAGTTTCCACATCATCGTCTCCACCACACGCTGTAAACGAAAGTGTAAGAACTCCTACAAAAAGGAGCGAAATAAAATAATTTAATTTTTTCATTGTTAATGAGTAACCATACCTTCATTTGGTTATTAAATTTCTTCTGATAGAGGAAGGCTATACAATAATGTTACACTATCAGGCTTATAGAGATCCCGAGATTCAGCATTGTTTTTGAACGAATATATATACGGAAAAGGCGTGGGAGTATGACATAGCAAAATCAACTAAAATTGATTGTGAACAAAATGAAGGTGCAAGCTTGTAAAGAACTGAAAATAAGGCAAGAAACGGAAAAAT
>JAGHTW010000019.1 GCA_018065145.1 Candidatus Prevotella equi | reverse complement strand
TTTGGTCTCTCGCAGTTGCACCAGCTTCGCGGTCGTGTAGGCAGAGGCGCAGACCAATCCTACTGCATTCTGGTCAGCGACTACGAGATAAGCAGCGAAACACGCAAGCGCCTTGACATCATGTGCGAGACGAACGATGGTTTCCGCATAGCCGAGGCAGACTTGAAGCTTCGTGGTCCTGGTGACCTTGAGGGCACGCAGCAGAGCGGTATGGCGTTTGACCTGAAGATAGCAAACATAGCTCAAGATGGTCAATTGGTCCAGATGGCACGTGACGAAGCACAGAAGATTATTGACTCCGACCCTGATTGCAACGCCCCAGAGCATAGTATGTTATGGAGTCGCCTCAGCGAACTTCGCAAGAGTAACATTGACTGGGGAGCGATTAGTTAGTGAAGAGTGAAGAGTTGGGGAGGAGGAAAAACTTAAAACATCTTAAAAATAGATAATGAAAGAATTTGTAATATCAGAAGCGAAAGCAGAGACCGCAGTACTTGTTGGTCTCATAACACCACATCAGAACGAAGCGAAGACAAACGAATATCTCGACGAGTTGGAGTTTCTTGCTGACACTGCAGGCGCCGTTACCGTAAAGCGTTTTACGCAAAAGGTCAACGGTCCCTCAAGCGTCACGTACGTAGGAAGCGGCAAACTGGAAGAGATAGCGGCATATATAAAGGAATGCGAGGATGCCTACGATGAATGGCAGGAGGAACTTCATTATCCAGAAGAGGGCGAAGGCCCACAGCCTGTCGGCATGGTGATATTCGATGACGAGCTCAGCGCCAAGCAGATGCGTAATATTGAGGCTGTATTGAAGGTAAAGATCCTTGACCGTACGTCACTTATCCTCGATATCTTCGCCATGCGTGCACAGACAGCCAACGCCAAGACACAGGTAGAGTTGGCACAGTATCGCTATATGCTGCCACGCCTTCAGCGCCTTTGGACGCACCTTGAGCGACAAGGCGGCGGTTCCGGTAGCGGTGGCGGTAAGGGTTCCGTAGGTCTTCGCGGACCGGGTGAGACACAGTTGGAGATGGACCGTCGTATCATCCTCAACCGTATGTCATTGCTTAAGGAGCGCCTTGCGGAGATTGACAAGCAAAAGACAACGCAGCGCAAGAATCGCGGACGACTTATACGTGTTGCTCTCGTAGGATATACCAACGTAGGAAAGTCAACAATAATGAACATGCTGGCAAAGAGCGAGGTGTTTGCCGAGAACAAACTCTTCGCCACGCTTGACACAACAGTGCGAAAGGTTGTGGTAGAGAATCTTCCATTCCTGCTTGCCGACACCGTAGGATTCATACGAAAGCTTCCTACCGACCTTGTTGACTCATTCAAATCCACACTTGACGAGACACGTGAAGCAGACTTGCTGTTACATGTCGTTGACATTTCACATCCTGACTTCGAAGACCAGATAGCCGTTGTAGAGAAGACTCTCGCTGACCTTGGCTGCGCTGAAAAGCCTTCAATGATTGTCTTCAACAAGATTGACGCCTACACATGGGACGAGAAGGAAGAAGACGACCTCACACCAGTGAAGAAGAACGAGATATCCCTCGAAGAACTGAAACGCACATGGATGGCAAAACTCAACGGTGACTGTCTCTTCATCTCTGCTCGTGAGAAGATGAACATAGAAGAGTTCCGCGATACTATATATAAAAAGGTGCGCGAACTTCATGTACAGAAATATCCTTACAACGATTTCCTCTGGACAGAAATTGAAAATTGAAAATTGAATAATTAATACCTATTGCTATGTATAGAAATCTAACGTTAAACGAAATTTCAACACTTGAAGCACAGGGTTGTCGCAGTACCTCTTGGACACAGGTACAGGTAACTCACAACTTTGAAACAGAAAACATCCGCAACACACGTTTTGAAGGCGAGATACGCATTGGCGAGAATGTCCGCATTGAAAACGTAGGAACTATCCGTACCACCGACGGAGCAACCTTTGGCGAAGACAATCTCATCAGCGTCATGAACGAAGCGGGCGATGGCAACATTGTTCTTTTCAGCGGCCTCTCCTCACAGCTTGCAGCGATGATGGTTTACAATGTAGAGAACAAACCACTCTTCTCAAAGATTCGTTCCCTTATCAGCGAACATATAAAGATTACTCGTAAGCCATGCACTACCATCGGCAATAACGTCACCATCACAGACTGTCGCGAACTGACCAACGTCATCATTGGCGACGACTGTGAACTTTGTGGTGCGTCACGACTCATAGAATGCACCCTAACGCCAACGCCAGAGGCAACGATATACATCGGCGATGACGTCATCATGGAGAACGTCATAGTACAGGCAGGCGCTACCATCGTTGACGCGGCACGCCTTTACGACACCTTCGTTGGCGAAGCATGTCACGTAGGTCGTGGCTTTACTTCGGAGAACAGTGTCTTCTTCGCTAATTCCCACATGGACAACGGCGAGTCCTGTGCAGCCTTCTGCGGACCATTTGCCGTAAGCCATCACAAGTCATCACTTCTCATTGGCGGTGAGTACTCATTCTACAACGCTGGCTCAGGCACCAACTTCTCCAACCACGCCTATAAGATGGGTCCGATACACTATGGCACCATGGATCGCGGAGCAAAGACAGCCAGCAGCGCCCACATACTGTGGCCTGCTCACATCGGTGCCTTCTCTATGGCGATGAATAAGATACAGTCACATCCTGACACCTCGCTGCTGCCTTTCTCTTATGTCATCGGCGATGGCAGGAAGACGCACGTTGTTCCAGGCATAAACCTCTGTACCGTAGGCACATACCGTGACGTTATGAAGTGGCCAAAGCGCGACAAGCGTCCACAGAGCGGACGCCGTTCGCTTATCACCTTCGACTGGCTGTCGCCTTATGTAATAGAGCGAGTAAAGACAGCGATAAGATGCCTTGAAGAGATGCAGGAGGAACAGGGTTTTGATGCAGAAGAATACGTTGGTGAGGGATTCGTCATAAGCCATTCTTCCCTTGTTCACGGACTGCAATACTACGACCTTGCACTGCGTATGTACGGCAATGCCAACAGCACTTCAGGATGGACAGACCTTCTCGGACTCCTTGCGCCAACCGATGCCATAGAGCAGATAACAGAAGACATCCTCTCTGACGACATCACAAATCTGACTGAATTGGAAAACCGTTTCGTAGATATCTTTGAAAGCTACGAGCAGTGGAAGGGTTATTCCGACAACGAGGCAGAAATAGAGCAGGCTCACGAAGAATGGCTTGCAGCAATACGCCGTGATGCTGAGAAGGAATACAACATGGGCGATGTGAGCGAAGAACAGATAAAGGACTTCTTGGACTCAGTAGGAAGTTAGAGGAAGTTAGAGGGAGTTAGAGGGAGTTAAAGGACAAATGTAGAAGAAGTTAAAAGACAAATGTTTAGGAGCTTTGATACAATTATGATGAAGAGAATATTATCTATAATGATGTTCGTGGCATTAACCGTCACGAACATCAATGCTTATGAGTACAAAACGGTGCCGGGTGACCCGATGGCGATGCGTGAATACACCTTGCCTAACGGTCTTAAGGTCTTCCTTTCCGTCAACAAAGAGACACCAAGAGTCACTGCACACATTGCTGTCAACACAGGTTCCCGCAATGACCCTGCAGAGACAACGGGTCTGGCACATTACCTTGAGCACCTGATGTTCAAGGGTTCAAAGCAGTTTGGCACAACGAACTATGCTGCCGAGAAGCCATATCTCGACCAAATCAGTAGCCTATACGAGGAATACCGCAAGCTCACTGACGTTAATGAGCGCAAGGCGAAGTATCGTGAGATTGACAGCATCTCGCAGATTGCCGCTAAGTACTTCATACCAAACGAATACGACAAGATGATGACTGCCATTGGCAGCGTCGGAACAAACGCATTCACATCCAACGATGTCACATGCTACGTAGAGAACATTCCGTCAAACGAGATAGAGCGTTGGGCGATGGTCAATGCAGACCGTTTCCAGAACCTTGTGATGCGTGGCTTCCACACCGAGTTGGAGGCGGTTTACGAGGAGAAGAACATCTCTATGACAAAGGACCGCAACAAGGCATACAATGCTATGCTCTTCAAGACATTCCCAAAGCATCCTTACGGAACGCAATCTACCATCGGAACACAGGAACACCTGAAGAACCCTTCACAGGTAAACATTCGCAATTACTACAACAAATACTACGTTCCAAACAATGTTGCCATCTGCATGGCAGGCGACCTTGACCCTGACGCAACGATAGCACTGATAGACAAGTATTTCGGTTCATGGAAACCAGGCACCGACTGCAAAGCGCCTGTATTCCCAGCAATGGAGCCTATCACTTCACCACAGGACACTACCGTTGTAGGACAGGAGACAGAGAACATCATGCTGGGCTGGCGACTGAAGGGTGCCGCAGACCTGCAGAACGACACCATAACGATGGTTGACATGCTGCTCTCCAACGGCGACGTAGGACTCATAGACCTTGACCTCAACCAGAAGATGAAAGTATTGGGAGCGGGTTCAGGTATATGGGACCTGAAGGACTACAGCATGTTCCTCATGGCAGGAACGCCAAACGAGGGACAAAGTCTTGACGAGGTTCGTGCACTGATGCTCGGAGAGATAGAGAAGATAAAGCGCGGCGACTGGGACGAGAAACTGATAAAGAGCATCGTTGCCAACTGGCGTCTGAGTGAGCTTAAGGGACTTGACGACAACAAGAACCGCGTTTCGCAGATGGTCGATTGCTTCATTCTCGGCAGACCATGGCAACAGAACGTGCAGCTTTGCGACCGTTTGGAGAAGCTCACGAAGGCAGATATCATGCGTTGGGCATCAGAGCATCTCGGCGATGGTTATGTAGCGGTGTATAAGAAGAAGGGCGAGGACTCTACAATCGTGAAGATTGACAAACCTGAAATAACAGCCATTCCAAGCAATCGTGACCTAAAGAGTGCATTCCTTGAGAACTTCAACACCATGACCGTAGAGCCGATACACCCTGTATTCGTTGATTTCCAGAAGGATGTCACCTTCGGTAACACCAAGAAGGGACTGCCTGTACTCTATTGTCAGAACACTCAGGACGACCGTTTCAACCTCGTCTATCGCTTTGACTTCGGCGAATTGGCAGACCAGCGCTATGACATCGCCTCAAGTTACTACGACCTTCTCGGCACGAACAAGAAGAGTGCGGAGCAGATCAAGCGTGACTTCTACGACATCGCCTGCTCGTTCGACGTCAGCGTTGGCGACAAGACAACGTCAATAGTTCTCAGCGGACTACAGAAGAACATGCCAAAGGCAGTGGCAATGCTCGACAACTACCTTTCCAACCTCAAGCCCGACACCGCCGTTTACAATCAGCTGATAGACCAAGTGAAGAAAAGCCGCATGGAGGCGCGCACCAATCAGAGCAACTGCTACGGCGCACTGGTAGCCTACGGCATCTACGGTCCGGTGAATCCTTATACCAATGTGCCAACGATAGAGCAGCTTAAGGAATACGACCCTTCTGTTTTCACTGACCTGTTGAAAGGCATCAACGGCATCAAGCACCAGGTATTATACTGGGGTCCCGCAACGCTTAACGAGTTATCTGCCATCATCAGCAAGAACCACAAGACGCCGAAGCATCTTACAGAGGCGCCAAAGAACAAGTCCTACGAAAAGCTTCCTACAACAAAGAACGAGATATTCCTTGCGCCTTACGATGCAAAGAACATCAACATGCGTATGATCAGCAGCGAATTGAAGCCTTTGGACGTTCAGAAGGAGCCTATCGTAAGCATCTTCAACGAATACTTCGGCGGTTCCATGAACGCCATCGTCTTCCAGGAACTCCGTGAGGCACGCGGCTTAGCATACAATGCCAATGCTGCCTACGTCACCCCTTCGCGCAAGGGCGAGACAGATTACTACCAGCAGCACATCATCTCCCAGAACGACAAGATGATGGACTGCATCAGGGTCTTCAAGGAGATAACAGACTCCATGCCACAGAACGACGCCAACTTCAAGGCAGCGCAGCAGAGCATCATGAAGAATATCTGCGCTTCGCGAAGCACCAAGGCAGGACCTATCAACGGATATCTCTACGCAAAGGAACTCGGAATAGACTATGACATCAACCGTCTTTACTACGACGTCATCCCAACATTAACGTTGCAGGACATCGTTAAGTTTGAGGAAGAAAACATCAAGGGAAAACCTATAAAGTATCTCATTCTTGGCAACGAGAAGGAACTTGACATGGAATCACTCGAGAAGATAGCACCGGTACAACGTCTCACCCTTGACGAGATATTTCCTAAATAAAAACCCTCCACATGTCATTTTCCAAAGGAAAAGTTTGCATACATGCGAGTTTTTAGTTACCTTTGCGCTCATTATTGTATAAACAAATAATCTAAACATCAGAAATATAACTATGGCAAATCCAGAATTTAAGTATGCGCCAATGTTCCAGCTTGGCGAAGACAAGACAGAATACCGTCTCCTTTCCAAGGACGGCATTTCAGTAAGCGAGTTTGAGGGCACCCCAATCCTCAAGGTATCAAAAGAAGCACTTGAGATGCTCACCACTCAGGCTTTCCATGATGTCAACTTCATGCTTCGTCGTGAGCACAACGAGAAGGTAGCATCAATCCTCAACGACCCAGAGGCATCCGACAACGACAAGTACGTAGCCCTCACCATGCTCCGCAATGCAGAGGTAGCATGCAAGGGTCAGCTGCCTTTCTGTCAGGACACCGGTACCGCCATCATCCATGCAGAGAAGGGTCAGCAGGTATGGACAGGCTTTGAGGACGAAGAGCCAATGGCAAAGGGCGTTTACAACACCTATACACAGGACAACCTCCGTTACTCTCAGAATGCTCCTCTCAACATGTACGACGAGGTAAACACACGTTGCAACCTTCCTGCACAGATAGACATCGAGGCAACGCACGGCATGGAGTATAAGTTCCTCGTGTAGTAAAGGGCGGTGGCTCTGCCAACAAGACATACCTCTATCAGGAGACGAAGGCCCGCATACAGAACCCTGGCACTCTCGTTCCTTTCCTCGTATCAAAGATGAAGACTCTCGGCACTGCCGCATGTCCTCCTTACCATATCGCCATCGTCGTTGGTGGCACATCAGCAGAGAAGAACCTGCTCACCGTTAAGCTTGCCTCTACAAAGTACTACGACTCTCTGCCAACAACAGGCGACGAGACAGGCCGTGCCTTCCGCGACATAGAGCTTGAGAAGGAACTCCTTGAGGCTACACGCAACCAGATTGGCTTCGGTGCACAGTTCGGTGGTAAGTCATACGCTCACGATATCCGTGTCGTACGTCTTCCACGCCACGGTGCTTCATGTCCTATCGGTCTCGGCGTATCATGCTCTGCCGACCGTAACATCAAGGCAAAGATCAACAAGGACGGTATCTGGATTGAGAAGATGGACGACAAACCATACGAACTGATTCCAGAGGCACTGCGTCAGGCAGGCGAAGGTGATGCCGTATCTATCAACCTCGATCAGCCTATCGCAGACGTATGCAAGGAGCTGTCTAAATATCCTGTCTCAACACGCGTAAGCCTCAACGGTACCATCATCGTGGCTCGCGACATCGCTCATGCAAAGATCAAGGCACGCCTTGACGCTGGCGAGGGCATGCCACAGTACTTCAAGGACCACCCTGTTCTCTATGCAGGCCCAGCAAAGACTCCTGCCGGAATGCCTTGCGGTTCTATGGGACCAACGACAGCAGGCCGTATGGACCCTTACGTTTACGAGTTCCAGGACAATGGCGGCTCAATGATAATGATTGCCAAGGGCAACCGCAGTCAGGTTGTCACCGATGCATGCCGTGACCACAAGGGCTTCTATCTCGGTTCTATCGGCGGTCCTGCTGCGTTCCTTTCATCAAGCAACATCAAGAGCATCGAGTGCGTAGAGTATCCAGAGCTCGGCATGGAGGCAATATGGAAGATTCGCGTGGAGAACTTCCCTGCCTTCATCCTCGTTGACGATAAGGGCAACGACTTCTTCCAGCAGTTTTAACAAAGGATAGAAACAGTTAAAAATTGACGTTTTTATTATTCATAATACAATTCGCGGTCGGTCTCATTGCTATCATAAAGGGCGCCGACTGGCTCACTGACGGAGCTGCCTCCATAGCGCAGCGCTTTGGCATCCCATCCATCGTGATAGGTCTCACCATCGTTGCTATGGGCAGTTCTGCACCAGAGTTCGTTGTCAGCGTCATGTCTGCCATACAAGGAAACACAGACATGGCGCTAGGCAACATTGTGGGCAGCAATATCTTCAACATCCTCGGCATCATGGGCATCACCGCCATGGTGAGGGAGATAAAGGTTGACCGCGGCAACATACGCTACGACGTACCCTTCGCCGTACTCTCCAGTGCTGTTATCGCCATCACTGCCCTTGACAGCTATCTCAACGAAGGCATGGCAAACAGCATCAGCCGCACCGATGGCATGCTGCTCCTTTGCCTCTTCGCCATCTTCATGTCCTACACCATAGCCATTGCAACACCATGTAACCATGTAACCAATGTAACCGATGTAACCGATGTAACCGATGTAACCTCATCAGCATCCGACAAGAAGCAGAGTCTCAAGGACGTTGTCTTCATCATCGGTGGATTATCATGCCTCATCATTGGTGGCGACTGGCTTGTCAGCGGCGCTTCAGGCATAGCCTCTGCATTAGGCATCAGCGATGCCATCATTGCCCTGACGATAGTCAGTGCCGGCACCTCAGCGCCAGAATTGGCAGCGAGTGTCATGGCAGCACGCAAGGGCGACACCGCCATGGCATTAGGAAATGTTGTAGGCAGCGTATCGTTCAATGTATTCTTCGTACTCGGTGCCGCTGCCACCATACATCCATTATCACTCGGAGACGTAACAACAATGGATATCATGACCGTACTCGCAGCATCCATCCTGCTATGGGTCTTCTGTAAGTTCGGCAAGACATACTACACCCTCACACGATCCGAAGGACTCATACTAACACTCCTCGCCATCGCATACTACACGTATTTGGTCTTACAAATGAAAAATTGAAAATTGAAAATTGAAAATTATGCGGCGCCAGCTCATTCTCCATTTTCATTCTCCATTTTCATTCTCAATTTTCCATTTTCCATTTTCAACTTTCAATTTTCCATTTTCCATTTTCAATTTTCAATTTTCCATTTTCAATTTTCAATTTTCCATTTTCCATTTGAATAGTTTTCCATTCGTCGCGCCTTCTCCCTCCCTCACAGGGAGGGTCGGGGTGGGTCTCTTTTTATTTGTTTTTTTTATTGCCTCCCTCCCTGTCTTTGCGGCGGACAAGTGGTCATGGACCCCAACGTCCCTCACCCTCAACGACCGTCCTATCC
>JAGHTW010000020.1 GCA_018065145.1 Candidatus Prevotella equi | reverse complement strand
CAGCGGTTTTGGACCGTCGTGGGTTGGTGTGACAGGGATGATGTTGCCCTTCTTGTCGAAGGTCATCTTGTCTATGCAAACCTGGCGGTGGGTGCCTGGAGAGAGCTGGCGCTCACGGAAGTTTGGATTGATGCGGTGATAAACTATGTACCACTCGTCCTTGCCGTTGATCTGCAGGACGCTGTTGTGCGCTGTACCGTAAATCTTCTCTGATGGTACCTGCTTCAGTATTACAGGCTGCTCAGCTACGGTGATAGGTCCAAGTGGTGACTTTGCTGTGCCGTAAGCTACGTGATAGTTGTCGGCGCCGGTGTCGTCAACAGACCAAAGGAAGTAATATGTGCCCTTGCGGTAGAAGACGTATGCGCCTTCACGGAAGGCATAGTCGCGCAGTGTGCCGCCCTTTGGAGTGAGATTAACCTTTGTCTCCTGCTTGATAGATGTCATATCGTCGTTGAGCTCTGCACCTGCCATGAAGCCATTGCCCCAATAGAGGTAGAACTTACCAGACTTAGGATCCTGGAACACATCAACGTCGATTGCCTGTCCGCCTGGAGCAGAAGCAGGACGGTCGGCATCAGTAATGACAGGATGTCCGCAGTCCACGAATGGTCCTGTAGGGCTATCGCTGACAGCGCAGCCTATCTCCTTACGGTTAGACTTTGGGTTGTGAGCAGAGAAATAGAAGTAATACTTGTAGTCCTTGCCTACCTTCTTCTCTATGATGCATGGAGCCCATGCATTGCCTGTAGCCCACTTCACCTGATCGCCCTTCACATCGAGCATCTTGCCGCAGTCTTTCCAGTCTATGAGGTTTTCGGAAGAGAAGACGCTGAAGTCATGTCCGCCCCAGCCTGGTGTGCCGTCGGTGGTAGAGTAGATATAGAACTTACCATCCTTCTTTGCATGCAACACCTCTGGGTCAGCATGGAAGTCTGGGAGTATTGGGTTCTTGCCATCGCCCCACTGCTTGATGAGACGGTCCTTCTCCTCCTGTGTGATAGGCATGATGGTGCCATGGCGTGGTGTGAACTTACCAACTGTCTTGGTATCAGCCACCCACTCAAACTTCTTCAGGTCGGCAGACTTACAGAACTGATAGTGACCAGCGCCGTAGCAGTCGTACATTACCACCCATGACTTACCGTCAAGGCTCTTGCATACGCCAACGCCCTCAACAGCCTTCTTGCATACCTCCACGCGGTCAGGCCACTTGGTCCACTGGCTTGTGAGAGGCTTACCTGGCTCTGCTGTCAGTTGCTTTGCTACTGCCTGATAGATGCCGCCGCCTGCCTCGCTCTTGTAGAAGAGATGGAAGAGCTGGTCTTCCTCGTTGAAGACGATGTCGCCGTCGATAGCGGCACGGCCATCATCAAAGAGGAGTGTCGGCTCACCCTCAAGGTCGGTGAAGTCCTTGTTGGCATACTGATAGAATATCTTATCGTACTGACACTTTCCGTCGTTGGTGAGCAAAGAGAAGAACACCATATACTTGCCTGCCTTGTGGTCATAGATGGTCTCAGGAGCCCAGACGCGTGTTACGTTCTTCCAAGTCTTAGGATACTTGGTAGGGAAGTTGATGGCGCTGTGCTGCCAGTTAATGAGGTCTGTTGACTTCATGAGCACCAGTCCGCGGTTGGAAGCCCAGCCGAGTGATGACTTCATATCGGTAACGACCATATAGAACGTCTTTCCGTCCTCGCCGCGAAGGATATGTGGGTCACGAACGCACTGTGTAAGAGCGATGGAATCGGACTTTATGACAGGTAAGCCCTGATTGAGAAGGGTGTATTTGTAACCGTCCTCTGAGAGTGCATAACATATCTGCTCTTCCTCCGGAGCATTGCCGGTGAAGTATGTAAAGAGGTAAGAGACGTAGTCAGCAGCACTAGCTGTCAATCCCGCTCCCATTACCATTAGGGATAAAAGAAACTTCTTCATAGATAGTAGGTTTAGGTTTAGTTACAGATTAAATTATGCATTATGCATTATGCATTATGAATTATGCATTAAAATAGTAGATAAAGATGGCAACGCCTTCGATGGCTTTCTTGCCTGTCTCTTTCACTGTCATAGAGAACTTCACCTCTGTCTTGACAGCACCGCGGAGGTTCTGGATAGACTGCAGGCTTGTTGTGAGGTTCAGTGACTGGCCTGAGAGGACTGGCTGACCGAACTTCATCTTGTCGATGCCGTAGTTGATGAGACGCTGTACGTTCTGTACGTCAACAATCTGTGCCCAAAGGTGTGGGAGTACAGAAAGTGTGAGATAGCCGTGGGCGATAGTAGTGCCGAATGGGCTTTCTGTCTTTGCCTTCTCTGTATCAACGTGTATCCACTGATGGTCGAGTGTAGCGTCTGCAAACATGTTTATACGCTCCTGTGTGAGCTGAACGTAGTCAGATGTACCGAGTACCTTGCCTTCGTACTGTGCGAAGTCTTCAAATGATGTGATTGTAAGCATAATTGTATGTTATTTAGTTGTTTTGCCGTTTATTGCATGTGCCTTTGGTTTTTAATGTTCACCGACATTGTGGTGCCCTCACCCTCACGCGAGTATATATCTATGGTGGCATTCATATTCTCTGCTATCATCTTGCAGACGGAGAGTCCCAATCCTGTTCCCGGTACGAAGTCGTCAAGCTTGACGAATCTCTCAAAGACATGCTGCTGTTCCTCTTTCGGTATGCCACGACCTGTATCACGACAGTATATGGTAAGCACGCCATGCACATACCTATATCCTACCCTGACGAATCCTTTCTCAGTAAACTTGGATGCATTATTGACGAAGGCATCGACAATCTGCATCACACGTCCCATATCAATGTCAAGAATAAGCGATTTCATCGGAGAATCGATGATATACTGCACCTCTGGCTTTGTGATATATTCCCCGAACTTGCTCACCTCCTTATGGAATGCAGCGGCGAAATCTACGGTGCGTTTGTGTATCTTTATGCCATCGGTATCCATCATTGACAGCTGCAGGATGTTATCGATGAGCGAGATCAGCATGGTGCAGTTGTGTGTCATGATGCCGATATACTCTTCCTTCTCCTCTGGCGTAGAGAAGAACTTCATCACTTCCGCAAAGCCATTGATGACATTAAGCGGTGTACGCAGTTCGTGTGTCATATTAGCAAGGAAGAGCGCTTTCTGTCTTCCGCTATCCTCTGCCTTTGCCGTTTCCTTGCGCAGTAATTCCTGTGAATTGACGAAGTCCGTCATGTCGCACGCCATACCGAAAGCACCGATGAAACGGTTGTTTTCGTCATATTCCGGTATCACGTTGATAGAATACCAGCGCAGTGCGGCATTACCCTTCACGTCAATGCGGAACTGTCGTGTCACGTTTATCGGCTTTGAGAAATACTTCTCTGGCGATGCCAGCAACCATTCATAGTCCGCCTTCCTGTCGTCGATGATACTATCGAAATACTTCTCCAGCGTCAGTTTCATGTCAAAGCTGAGCAAGTCTCGTGATATCTCCACATAATCCAGTCCCACTCTCCAGCGGAAGGTGTTCATCCTATTGTTGCGCAGGATGAATCGCAACTCTCCCTGATAGCGTGACAGTTGTTTCTTGAGTACATCCAGTCGCGTCATTATCTCTGAAAGATCACGTTTCAGCGTTATCTGGTCCTCAAGGTCAACGATAGAGATAGCATATCCGCAATGGTTCTTACGGTCGTCATACACGCTTTGTATCCTTACCTCTATGTTAGTGCGCAGATTCAGTTCAGGTATCTCCAACGGCGTACAGAACCACATATTCATATCGCGCTCCATAAGGATACCGTTGAATATGACAGGCATCTCCTGCATCGTTGTCTTATGCACAAAGTTCTCCGCACGTCCTGTGCCGCCCTTGTCGAATATTCTTACGATGGCACGGTTGCAGTTTATCAGCTTACCATTCTTATCGTAATATATCATGCCGACTTCAGGAATATCCGTGATGGAAGCAAACTCGCGCAGTGTCTTGTCCAGCAGCTTCTGTTCCTCCATTCTCTCTGTTTCGTCAACGAGTACGAGGTATATATATGTCGGTTTTCCGCGTCGGTTAGTCTTCACGTGCGCACTGACGTTCATCATACGATAGTTGTTCGTATCGTCGCCATGTCTCTTTATGCGGAACGTAATGGTAGGCATATCGTTCTTTCCGTTATCGACCTGATTACGGGAATCATATACTATCTTTATGTCCTCAGGATGTACGAGCGATTCAAACTCAAGATAACTGATACCTTCCTCCGGCAACAGGTCACCAGAGACGTTATACACCCACATCTTTCGCGGACTGATGGCCACCACCTTGCTATTGGTAAGCGATATAGCCATCTGCGAAATGGATAGGAACTCTTCCTTAAGGTTTGCCGCCATCGTGCTTCGCTGCAGTATGATGGTGATGAAGGCAATGGTGACAAAGATGAGTACGAGCGCCACGATGGCTATAATCTCCACCATGGAACGTCCCTGTCGCTCCACAGGATTGTCTATGAGCCATCGGTTTACGATGTCATTATAGTCACCCATCTCCTTCAGTCGCTGCAACTGCATGTCGAGTTCGTATATCAGCACGCTGTCGGTGCTGGCAAAGCGGAACTGTCCTGCCGGGATATCCACAGGGTCTATCTCCAATGACTCTTCGTAATTATACCTTCGCGCCATATTCTTCAGCGCAGAGCGTCCCCAGATATAATACTTTATCTCGTCATTGATAATCTTGGTGAATGCCACCTGCGGGTCGCAGTTCTCCATATAGAACGGCATCACATCGTGTACGAAGTTATCGCGGATATACTGATCGCCGTAATCGAGTCGTTTGCTGTATATGGAATCGCTGTCAGAGAGGAGCAGCAGACTGCGTATGTGCTGCGTTGACTTCTTGTGCATGACAGCCAACTGATACTCTCCCACTACCATCTTACCGTAGTGCACCTTGTGTGACACGCCAGGACTGGCAATAGCCATCATCAGATGTGCGTGACCGTTCTCTACTTCCTTCTTTGCCTTTCGCCAATCCATCATACGTATCTCATAAGGCACGTGTATCTTGTCGAAGATACTGCGGAAGATCTCTATCTGGAAGCCGTCGGCCTCGCCACGATCATTGACGAAGGTATAAGGCTTGAAGCTCCAGTCAGCCACGATGATAAGCGGATGCTTCTTCGTATATCGTATGCCCAGCGGCTGCGAACGTCGGTACAGCGATGAACGTAAGTCAGACTTTCCTTCTGACTTCTCTGTATTGTCACTGATCTTGGTAAACAGATTCATGATACCTTCCTCCTGAGCTCGCAGCGGAGCAAAGGAGTACAGTGCCATAAAGAGGGCGATGATGATATGTAGCTTTGCGTTAGACAATTCTTATTTATAGTATAATGTGGGAAACTATATCGGAATAACAATGTAAATGGACGTGCCCTTACTTGGTTCCGACTCTATCTCTATCGTACCGTTCAGCAGTTCTACGAGCGCCTTGCATATAGGCATCTCCAGTCCTGAAATCTTATAGTTCGATGTATCCACGCCGTATGTGCTTCCGTATGTAGGCTCATAGATATTGGCGAGCACTCCCGGTGGTATGCCGTGACCGGTGTCCTCCACAGCCAGCGTGAGGACATCCTTACGGAAGAGGTATCTCACGTTGACCGTACCATACTGCGTATATCGTGCCGACAGTCCCACAGCCTCGTGTAGTATTCTTGTCAGCACCTCACGGTCCATATATACAGGCAGTGACTCATAGAGGTTCTCCACTCTGTATGTCACGTTTTCACTTCTGAACTCATTGATAGTCTCCTCCGTGACGCTCTTATACAGCTCTACGAAGTCCATCGTCTCTGGTGACAGTGTCAGCAGTCCCGCCTCCAGTCGTGACAGCAGCAGCGTATCATCAGAGAGCGTGATGAGTCGCGTAGTATTATTGGTGATGCTGTTGAGCAGTATCTTCTCCTTGGCATCATCCTTTGAAGCGCTGAGGTTACGTATATTCTCGCGCATGGCAACGAGTGGCTGCCTGATGGAGTACGACATATTCTTAAGGAACGTCTGTCGCAGATGCTCTGCCTCACGGGCACGCATCGTCTTATGCTTGAGGTTACGCTGTATGAGGAGCTGTTCTGTGATGTCGCAACAGATGCCGAAGTAACTCTCCACATTTCCGTGCTTGCCATACACCGGCGTCAGATTGAGGTCATAGTTCTTTCTCTCGCCGTCAGCATTACGCATCTGCGTTGCTACCTTCAGGTGTATAGCTGTTCGCTCATAGGCATCGACCTTATGGAACACCTTGAAGACGCTCTTCATATCCTTCTCGTCAATGAACTCCAGCACACTGAGCTGTGACAGCTCTCGCTTCGTTCCGTTCTTACGGTCGAAGACGGTCAGTATCTTCGTATCAGGACAATAGCGCACCATGAGGATGTCATTGGAACGCAGCGTATAGTCACGTCGTGACAGATACTTCTCCTTCTCGCTCTCCAACAGGTCGGCATGCTTTCTCATTCTCTTCAGTGCTTTCTGCTCCTTTACGTTCTCCGTAATGTCGAGCATGAACATCATGATACTTATGAGATTGCCGTCCTTATCGTTCGACTTGACGAGGTGAATATAGTAATATCCCATCTCCGGCACGCGGTGCTGATTGTTCTCTATCTCCATCTTGGTATAGAAGTCCGGGTGCTGCTCTGGGTCAGGGTTGAAGCCGTCGAAGTTAGCTATCGGCGCATACTTCGCCATATCGACGTTTCGTATGCATGCCGTGAAGCGTATATCGTTACGCATAGTGCGGTAATCGAAGTCTGAGAAGACGCCGAAGTCCGAGAAGTGATACTTCTTGTCAAGCACGGCTTTCTTATCCTTGATACCCATCTTCACGCAACATCTGTCGTTGATATCTACGAGTGTGCCATTACCGTCAAAGCGCAGTATGGCACCAAGGGCAATGTTGAACGCCACCTTATGACGCTCGTGCAACAGTCGCATACGCTCGAGGTATGCCTTACTGTCCGTTATATCATGCTGCACACCACAGATGAGATATATCTTGCCGTAGTCATCCTTGAGTACCTGCATGTGCACCTCCACATCGAGTATTCTTCCTGGTATATTCAGGTCATAGCTGTGCAGTGTCTTGGTGACAGGCTCACTGTCTCGCGACAGGAATTCCATCACCTGTGCATGGATGATGTTGAAGTCCTGGTCTGGATAGAACTGCGAGAAGTCAAAGGAGCTGTATTCCTCGTTTACCTTTCCGTCACGCGTCATCCACGCATAGCGTCGTGTGAGTGGGAAATAAACCCACACCTGCATGTCGTTTGACGACAGTACGAGGTTCATCTGCGTATTGACGTCGCTGAGTGTGTCGCGACTGTAGTATTTTCTGTAGTGGCGGATGCCATAGACTATGCATAGCACGATGACAACAATCACCGCTATCACTACCATTATATATATATATGTGTTGTCTGCTTGTTCTCTTTCCGGGTACATCCACTGCGTTGAGAGGTTGTCGGTGACGCCTTCCCTATGCAGCATGACGGTTACACTGTCAAGTTTATTCAGTAACGTTGTATCTCCCGACATGAAGCAGTACTTACCGCTTGGTATATCAACGGGCGATACGGCGATGTCTGTCAAGTGGTATTTGTTCACGAGCCACTTGAGCATCACGGCATTCCACAGTATGGTGCCTTTGTTCTCTGTTGCTATGCGCAGCACCTCTTCCTCCATATTATCTACGCAATTGATAAGGGAATCGCTGAATCCGTTATCTATCACGTAATGGTACGCACGGCTATTCTTCTTTACTGACAGTGGATAGTCTTTCAAGTCCACCAGCCTGTATGGTCCTACGCTGTCTCTCCTTGGCTGCGCCACGGCATTGTCGAATGTTGTCACCGTCACCTTTCCGAAATATCCGTATGGTGAGTTATATCCTGCATTGACGCCAAAGCTCAGGTCGGCACGTCCGGCCTTGAGGTCGTTGTGCACGTCTTCCTGTGAGCGTAGTATTATCTCGTATGGTATGTTGAGTCGTCGCATTATGACTCGCACCAGCCTTACGTTGAAGCCGTCAGGCTCTCCGTCATCGTTGAGGAAGGCATAGGGCCATTTCTCCCAGCCGTCCTCATAAATGAGAGGATGCTCCGGAGTATATTCCCTCGTATGCACACCAACGTATGGCGTCTCCGCCATCGCTGTCACGCTGACGGCAATGAGGTATAGTAAGATAATGATTGCCTTTCTCATTGAGTTTGTAGTTCTCGTCACAATGTTTCAAAAAAACCTCCCTACCCACCTGTCTTTCTGATGGGTAGAGAGGTAATCGTTATGTTATTAGTCAGCAAGCTTTGCACAGATGAACTCGCGGTTCAGACGTGCGATGTTTGCTATTGACTCGCTCTTAGGACAAACAGCCTCACAAGCGCGGGTGTTTGTACAGTTACCGAATCCGAGCTCGTCCATCTTTGCTACCATAGCCTTAGCGCGCTTTGCTGCCTCAGGGCGTCCCTGTGGGAGGAGTGCGAGCTGTGATACCTTTGATGATACGAAGAGCATAGCGGAACCGTTCTTACATGCTGCTACGCAAGCGCCGCAACCGATACATGTAGCGCAGTCCATTGCCTCGTCGGCGTTCTCCTTAGGGATGAGGATAGCGTTAGCGTCCTGTGCCTGACCGGTACGTACGCTGGTGAAACCACCTGCCTGGATGATCTTGTCGAAGGCGCCACGGTCAACCATACAGTCCTTGATGACTGGGAAACCAGCAGAACGCCATGGCTCTACGGTGATGACGTCGCCATCGTTGAACTTACGCATATAGAGCTGACAGGTAGTAGCGCCGCGCTCTGTCTTACCGTGTGGTGTACCGTTGATGTAGAGTGAGCACATACCGCAGATACCCTCACGACAGTCGTGGTCAAATACGAAAGGCTCCTTGCCCTGGTTGATGAGCTGCTCGTTCATCATGTCAAGCATCTCGAGGAATGAAGTATCGTCTGGTACGTTCTTCATTACTTCCTCGTCGAAGTGTCCCTTTTCCTTAGGACCGTTCTGCTTCCAGAACTTTACTGTTACTGTTATATTTTTTGCCATAATTAATTCTTGTAGTTACGTGTTTGTACCTTGATGATTTCGTACTCGAGAGGTTCCTTAGAGAGTTCTGGCTTTGTATCGTCATTGCCCTGATACTCCCAGCAACCAACGTAGAAGAAGTTCTCGTCATCACGCTTTGCCTCTCCTTCCTCTGTCTGGTGCTCCTCGCGGAAGTGACCACCGCAAGACTCCTCACGTGAAAGTGCGTCGTATGCGATGAGCTTGCCCATTGTGATGAAGTCATCGAGGTGGATAGCCTTGTCGAGCTCGACATTGAGACCCTCGCGGCTTCCTGGAATGAAGAGGTTAGTATCGAATTCCTTGCGGAGCTCGTCGATGAGCTTGATACCCTTCTCGAGACCTTCCTTTGTACG
>JAGHTW010000063.1 GCA_018065145.1 Candidatus Prevotella equi | reverse complement strand
GCAAGGCCGTGACAACATATCAGGACAAGAAGATACACGTAGAGGTCAAGGCGCTCAACTCTAAAGCGCTGGACTGCTCTACTCGCATTGCTCCTATCTATTGAGAGAAAGAGATGGAGATACGTAAGGCGATACAGGAGAGTGCTGTACGCGGAAAAGTGGATTTCTCTAATAAGAACCGCCTTGAGCAGGAGCTTATATACTATATCGAGAAGCTGGACATCTCGGAAGAGAAGCAGAGTTTGGCTAATCATCTGAAGTATTTCCGCGAGACGATGGACGAGGCAACAAGTCAGGGAAAGAAGCTCGGCTTCATTGCCCAGGAAATGGGACGCGAGATAAATACTACAGGCTCAAAGAGCAACCAGGCGGAGATGCAAAATATCGTCGTACAGATGAAGAATGAGCTCGAACAGATAAAGGAACAGGTGCTCAATGCTTTGTAAGAAGCCCCATCCCCCATCCCCTCCCCATGAAGGAGAGGAGAGAGGCTGGCGCAAGATTAATAAAGACAGGGGCTTATGCTGAAAGACAAGATAAATGCTGTGAAGAACGGTGATGAGGGCAAGGCGCAGTTCGTGAGGTTCATACTCAACGGATGCCTTGCTGCGGGAATACACTACGGGGTGTATTTCCTGTTGCAGTTGTTCTTGGAAGTGAACCTGTCGTATGCCATAGGCTACATGGTCAGTTTCCTCGTCAATTTCTACTTTACGTGTCATTTCACTTTCCGCACACAACCGTCGTGGCAGCATTTCATCGGGTTCTCCGGCAGCCACGGCGTCAATTTCCTCTTGCACATAGTACTGTTCTGGTGCTGTATGCAGCTGGGTGTGCACCGGCTCGTGGCACCGGTGATAGTGATGGGAATAGCAATGCTTGTGCAGTTCACCATCCTGCGCTTTGTGTTCAAGAAACACTGATAACAATTTAAAACCTAAACAATAATAACCATGAAACAAAACGAGATTGGCAAAACGGGAATGAAGGTCAGCAGACTGAGCTTCGGCGCGTCTTCGCTGGGCGGAGTGTTCCGCAGCATTAAGGAGAGTGAGGCTGTGCGTGCCGTGCACGTGGCAGTGGAGGATTGCGGCATGAACTTCATTGACGTGTCGCCGTACTACGGACATTACAAGGCGGAGACGGTGCTGGGGAAGGCACTGCGTGAGATTCCGCGAGAGCGATACATACTGTCAACGAAGGTGGGACGCTACGGCGAGAACGGCGTGAACACATGGGATTACTCTGCCAAGCGCGTGACGGACAGCGTGTATGAGAGTATGGAGCGACTGGGCATAGACCACATAGACCTCATAAACGTTCACGACATAGAGTTCCAGGCGGCGCTGCCGGGCGGACTGCAGAAGGTGTGCGACGAGACGCTGCCGGCACTGGTGGCACTGAGGGAGAAGGGCGTGGTGAGCCATGTGGGAATCACGGACTTGCAACTCGAGAACCTGAAATGGGTAATTGACCATGTACCTGAGGGTACGGTGGAGTCGGTGCTGAACTTCTGCCACTACTGCCTGAACGACGATAAGCTGGCGGACTACTTCGATTATTTCGAGGAGAGAGGCATCGGCATAATCAATGCGTCGCCGCTCAGCATGGGACTGCTCTCACAACGTGGCGTGCCGGAGTGGCATCCTGCACCGCGTCCGCTGGTGGAGGCTTGCCGGAAGGCAGTGGAGCACTGCCGTGTCAAGGGCACTCCGATAGAGAAGCTTGCCGTGCAGTTCTCGGTCAACAATCCTCGCATCGCCACCACGCTCTTCTCTTCCGCAAACCCGGACAACGTGAAGCGTAACTGGGAGTGGAGCGAAGAGCCGATTGACTGGCAGCTCGTCAAAGAGGTGCAGGAGATCATCGGCGACCAGAAGCGCGTGAGCTGGGCGAACTCGTAGCTTAGGGAATAGAACAACAACCTGAAAATATAAAACCTAATGAAACAGAAAATCATTGAGAAGCAGAACCTCTTACCTTTCATACTGGTAACGTCGCTGTTCCTGTTGTGGGGACTGGCAAACAATATGACGGATACGCTGCTGGCGGCATTCCGTAACATCATGGACATGAGCGATACGGAGACGTCGCTCATACAGTTCGCCTTCTACGGCAGTTACTTCTGCTTCGCCCTTCCGGCAGCCATCTTCATACAGAAGAAGTCGTACAAGGCTGGCGTGCTGCTGGGCTTGGCGCTGTATGCAGCCGGCGCGATACTGTTCCTGCCTGCTGCGAAGATGGAGTCGTACCTGTTCTATCTGGTGGCAATATACATCATGGCTGGCGGATGCTCCGTGCTTGAGACCACGGCGAATCCGTACATTCTGTCAATGGGATCACCGGAGACGGCTACGCGTCGCCTGAACATAGCGCAGTCGTTCAATCCGATGGGCAGCATCATGGGCATACTGACGAGCAAGTACTTCATCCTCAGCAGCATCTCGCTCTATTCCGTCAGCGGAACATACGCAGTTCTCGGCGTAGTGCTTCTCGGCATAATGGTGATCATGATGTTTGCAAACATGCCTGAAGGCAAGGACGATTCTGACGGAAACACACTGCTTGCAACCTTCAAGCGCCTGGCAAAGAACAAGAAATACGTCTGGGGCGTGGTGGCGCAGTTCTTCTATGTCGGTGCACAGATTGGCGTATGGTCGTTTACCATCCGCATCGTGATGCAGGAGTTGGCAATGGTAGAGGCTGACGCATCGTCGCTATACTTGCTGAGCATCATCTGCTTCTGCCTGTCGCGCTTCGTATATACCTATATAATGAAGTGGTTCTCGCCAGCCTCGCTGTTGCTCTTCGGCGGCATAGCATCGTCGTTGTGCACCCTTGTCGTGATTCTTGCAGCAGGAACCGGCTGGACACTCGTAGTGGCGCTGATAGGCATCAGCACATTCATGAGCCTTATGTTCCCGACCATCTACGGCATTGCACTCGGCGGCATCACCACCGGCAGCAACCCTGAGGATGCAAAGGTAGGTGCCAGCGGTTTGATCATGGCTATTCTCGGTGGCGCATTGCTCACACCGTTGCAGGGCATGATTTCTGATGCGACGAACATTCACACCTCGTATATCGTACCGCTGTTCTGCTTCGTGGTCGTTGCAGGATATGCACTAAAGGTAAGGAAATAGAGATTAACGATGGAGATAATAGACGCTCATAGTCATCTGTGGCTGCGGCAGGATGCCGTGGTCAACGGAAAACCGGTGCGCACGCTGGAGGGTAATGCCTCGCGCTCTTTCTTCCTGGAGGAGGAAAGGCAGATGCTCCCGCCGTTTATGATTGACGGCAGGAACACGGCGGAGGTGTTCTTGTCTAACATGGACTATGCACAGGTGGGTGCTGCGGTGGTGGTGCAGGAGTATATCGACGGCAACCAGAATGAGTATCTGCATGAGATACAGCAGCGGTATCCGCAGCGATTCTTCTGTATGGGCATGGCGCACAGTATGGAAGAAGTGGAGGCATTGCACGGACAGGGCTTCCGTGGCATCGCCATCCCAGGGCATCGCCTTGACAGTCCATTGACGGACATGCTTCCGATGTTCCGTTTTATGGAAGCACACGGAATGATACTGTCACTCTGTCTGCATGAGGACAATCACCAGCTGGCAGAGGTGGAGGAAATAGTAAGGCAATGCCCGGAACTGAAAATAGCCATAGGACATTTCGGAATGGTCACTACCGAGGGCTGGATGGAGCAGATACGACTTGCGAGACACAAGAACGTGATGGTGGAATCAGGCGGTATTACATGGCTGTTCAACGCGGAGTTCTATCCGTTCCCGTCTGCGGTGAAGGCTATAAGGCAGGCTGCCGACGAGGTGGGCATGGAGAAACTGATGTGGGGCAGCGACTATCCGCGCACCATAACGGCAATCACCTATCGCATGTCCTACGACTTCATAGTCAAGTCGGACGAGTTCACGGACGAGGAAAAGGCAATGTTCCTTGGCGGTAATGCCAGGAAGTTCTACGGTTTCGGGGAGTTACCCGTCTTACCTTATATAAAGAACATGTCGGAATAACAAATTTGCAAAACGACAAAACAACTAACCAATAATAACATGAAAGCAATTCAAATTTCACACAATCAGGAACTGAACATCATTGACGTAGAGAAACCACAGGCACCGAAGGGCGGTGAAGTGCTGCTCCGCATGGAGTATGTAGGCTTCTGCGGTTCGGACATCAATACATTCATGGGACGTAACACCATGGCACTGAACCCAGTAATACCCGGTCATGAGATAGGCGCGGTGATAGAAGCCGTGGGCGAGGATGTGCCGGAAGGCTTGAAGCCTGGCATGGTGGTGACGTGCAACCCTTACACCAACTGCAACAAATGTGCCTCTTGCCGCAACGGCAGGGTGAATGCCTGCCAGCACAACGAGACATTGGGCGTGCAGCGCAACGGTGCCATGAAGGAGTTCATCATGCTGCCATGGGAGAAGGTGATACCTGCAGGACTGCTTGACACCCGCACCTGTGCATTGGTGGAGCCGATGAGCGTGGGCTTCCATGCCGTAAGCCGTGCGCAGGTTACGGACATCGACGTGGTGCTGGTCATTGGTTGCGGAATGGTTGGTATGGGTGCCGTCGTAAGAAGTGCAAGCCGTGGCGCTACCGTGGTGGCAGCGGACATTGACGACGATAAGCTTGCGTTGGCAAAGCAGATGGGCGCATCCTATACCATAAACACAAAGACAGAGGATGTGCACCAGCGTCTGCTGGAGATGACGAGCGGCTTCGGTCCTGACGTTGTCATAGAGGCTGTTGGCAGCCCTGCCACCTATCAGATGGCGGTGGACGAGGTCAGCTTCACCGGTCGCGTAATCTGCATAGGCTATGCTAAGAGCGAGGTATCGTTCCAGACGAAGTATTTCGTGCAGAAGGAGCTTGACATCCGTGGCTCACGCAACGCCATGCCAAGTGATTTCCGCGCTGTCATTCACTATATGGAGCGTGGCACGTGTCCTGTCGATTCGTTGATAACAAAGGTGATAAAGCCGGAGGAGGCTCTGGGCACCATGCACTGGTGGAACGAGAATCCGGGCAAAGTATTCCGAATCCTCGTTAACTTCTCAGATTAACGAGGGCTCGTTTTTTCGATTTCTCGAGTTTTCGTTTTGTCGATCTTTCGAGTTATCGATTTCTCGAGTTATCGACTTCTCGAAATTTTGGATTAAGCGAGAGGCTTAATCCTCATCGTCGAACATCTCGTCATCATCGTCCCAACCGAACATGGCCGGGTCGATGAAGGCGTCCATAGCGCGGCGATCCTTCTTTGTAGGGCGCCCGGTGCCGCGTGCACGGTCTATGAAACCACTTATGCGTGACATTTCCAACAGTTCATACTGCTTTGGATCTGTCACGTTTTCATATACCTGGTCAATGAGCTTCGCACCCACACGACTCTCTATGGCATTGATGATCTTGAAAGAGTAGGTGATAGGCGCCTTCTTCACGTGCACCGTCTCGCCCACCTTCACCGTGCGCGAAGGCTTCGCCAGTGCTCCGCTGCCAGCCGTAGGCGAACTGATTGTCACGCGGCTGTTCTTGCAGGCGTCTGCCGCAATGCTGCGCGTCTTGAAGATGCGCGACGCCCACAACCATTTGTCCAGACGGGCTGTCTCCTGATGCTTTAATGTCTTTATCTCTGCCATTTACTTCTTGTTATACTGATTCATAGTTCTGTCAACACCGGCAAGACAGAAACTCTTTATTATCTCGCGTGAGGTGTCAACAATCGGCTCCAACGTCTTCTTGTCGTCGTCGGAGAACTTGCCAAGCACCCAATCAACCTGCTGACCTTTCAGGAAATCAGCGCCGATGCCTATACGCAGACGGGCGTATTTCTGACCTATCAGCTGCTGAATGTGTCCCAGTCCGTTGTGACCGCCGTTGCTGCCATTGCCCTTCAGGCGCATCTTGCCCAAAGGAAGCGCCAGGTCATCAACGATGACAAGCAGATGCTCCGTTGGTATATTCTCCTTCTCGAGCCAGTAGCGCACGGCATTGCCGCTCAGGTTCATGAATGTCGTAGGTTTCAGCAGAAACAGTTTTCTGCCTTTCACACTCGTCTCTGCCACAAAACCATAGCGCTTATCCTCAAAGGCAACGCCCTGTTCCTTGGCAAACGAATCAATGACAATCCAACCAGCGTTATGTCGTGTCTCGTGATATTCCGGTCCAGGATTACCAAGACCTACTATTAAATACTTTTCCATATGCTTTGCAAAGTTACAAAAACTTTCTCAATCCACCATTATACTTTCCCTACATATTATATAATGAGATGATTTTTTTTTGATTTTATTTACTTAGACAGGATGGAGTTCAACCATAATTCAAAGAATTTGTCATAGACATAGTAAACTCCGTCATCGTTACTGACAAAATCCCTGTCGAGCAATACCTTTAAGGCTCCTTGTACAGCACTCGATGTCATCTTGTGCTTGTTTAGGAATCTTTGCGACATAATACTTTGCGCTTTGCCTTCTTTGGCTATTGCGTAAAGCAGGTGCTTCTGCTTTGGCGACAATTGGTAAAGCAACGATTTGTAGGCAAATGTATTACGTTGCAATATAGTCTCGGTAGCTGTTTCTATGTCCTTTTCCTGGAAGGTTATCTCCGAAGACTTTGTCGTGTATAGAACATTTAGGATGTACTGTATGTTCCATGTTGTACCTTCATATTTCTGGTAAAGATAACTAAAAGCCTCTTTACTGATAGACTGTGCATTGTAAGCGAAGTGGCTGTTCGCAAATGTGAAATACTCTTCCTCGTCAATTGCTTCCAGTCCCATCATGACGCTACTATTGTAAAAAGGTCTTGACTTTGTAAGAAACATCTCTGTCATCATGTGACGCTTAGAACCAGAATATACGAAATGCACATTATGACAGTTTTGTATGCGCTTGCGAAGCGTTGCTTCTACGGTCTTCTCCTGATAATCTGCTATAGTCTGAAATTCGTCAATTGCCACAATGCAAGGCTTATCGGCATGCTCCAGATACGTGAATATCTCGTCCAATGTTATATCTGGCGTTACAATCTCGCCCATTGATATGCTCCATTCCGGAATGCCGTTGATGTCGAAGGTGATGCTTGACTTTAGAGACTTTAATACATTTATAAAGCCTTCCCATGATTTTCTGCCAGTGGACTTTAACCCGCTTAATATGCACTTTCCTAGCTCGAACGTCAGTTCTGCCAGGTTCTTTGTGTCATAAATATCTACATAAAATGTATAATAGTTTTCGCTTATTAAAGGTTGCGCAAAACAGTGATGTATCAATCCCGACTTTCCAAGACGACGTTTTGCTATGAGCGATACGTTGCGTTGGTTTGTCAGATGTTCTATTAAAAGCGCTGTTTCTTCTCTTCTGTCACAGAAATATTCAGGTGACAAATAACCTTCTATTACGAATGGATTGAATTGAATCATAACGAGTTATGTGCATTATGGATTTATAATAATAACGATTTCATAATGCAAAAGTAATAAAAATATCTGAGACAACAAATTTTTTTTGTGTATTATTGCATAAAAAAGTTCCCGAAACATTGCTGTTCCGGGAACTTATTGTTATGTGATGTATGTGCGCGATGATTACTTTGCAGCGGCAGCAGCAGCGGCAGCAGCCTGTGCAGCACGTGTCATCTTAACAGAACATACGATTACCTCTGATGGAGTTGCAATCTCAAGACCCTCGAAGCTGAGGCTACCAACCTTGATTGACTTACCAATCTCAAGTGCAGTAACGTCGATGTCGAGCTTCTCTGGAATCTGCTTGTATGGAGCAGTAACCTTGATCTGACGGATAGAGAGAGACATACGACCACCGAGACGTACACCAGCAGCAAGACCAACGAGGTTTACTGGGATACCAACAGTGAT
>JAGHTW010000185.1 GCA_018065145.1 Candidatus Prevotella equi | reverse complement strand
ATGGCTACCACAACTCCAGAGGTAAGACTCGTGAACCAGAACTTGCTTGACTCTTTCTCCATTTCCGTGACTTGATCGACTCCTGTCTGCTCCATGGTCGATTCAATGAGATTCGGGTCACTGGTTCCTGTGTGCGCTACCTCGGCTTGGGCGGCAAGCTCGTTATACATGGTGTCGCGGACATGGATGAGTTCCTGAACTTCCTCGAACTTATCCGTGATCTGCGTGGCTTCGGCTTCATAGAGGTCATGGGTGTAACTACCTATGGCATTAGGTATGTAACTTAGGAAGTCAAGGAAGCACCAACTGCTACCACTACTGTTCATGCCTGTGTCAGCAGGTGGGTACCACCATGTCATGACCAAGGCGACTGCCAACGGCTTGAATAACTTCATGACATCGAGCGGTTCGTGTTTCACCATCATCTTGTACGCCATACCTGCGGCTACTACGATGGAGAACAGGGCTGCGAGTGCCATGGACATTTGGAGAATCCACCAAAATGGTCCTTGGGAGCCAGTGAACGTGGCATCACAAAGGAACTCATTGGTCTGGAAGATGACATCGTCAATCTCTTCCTCCAAAATGTTAATACCGAAATCTTGTAGTATATCTGCCATACTATATTATATTTTAGTGTTCTACTCTAACTGCTTCTCCTACACCTCCTGGGTATAACTCCCATTCATGTTCTTCCCGGAAATGCTGGTCTCTGTCAAAGCCTGTGTTTCCTCCAGAACCGCCGTTGACCGTATAACTCCATGCGGAGCTTCGCCATCGTCCCATGGCAGCGGCCACAATCTGCGCCTTGCTATCAGGCTTATTGTAGCTTGCCCTCAGGAGTGCGCTGGTCTTCATGGATTTGGAGAGCTTTGCGATGTAGAGCACAAGGCTCTCGTTCTTCTTGGTCAAATCCCTGTAGATGGCAAGGTATTGTTTCTTTCTCTGGGCATTGGGCATGTAGGCATCCTGCGTGGCTTTGATAGCTGTCTTGAAGACATTTGCCTGTTCTTGCCAATAGCGTTGTTCAACTGCTGTGCCTCCTGCCTGGAGTATTCGTCGGATGTTCTCCTCGAACTTATTGAGTTTGTCTGTGACCTTGCTTCCTTCAACGCCCCATGCTAGATCGAGTGCACCACCTGTGCGGTCGGCGATATTCAGGGCTTCTATCTCGGCACGCTTGACCATTGCGGAGTCTATCTTCTCTGCATCGTCAATCTGCTGATAGGCAGCCATACCTGCGGCACTTCGGAAGGTGAGTTTATTCTTGGCGGCTGCGGATCTTTGGTAACTGTTGTGAAACAGGTCATAGTAAAGGGCTGGAGTGAGTGCTCCAGTGCCTATCTCCTGAACGGTGATCTGCTTCATTTTCGGGTCATCATGCGAGTAGGTCGCATATTGTGCGTTTGCACCTATAGCTGTTATGCTACATAGTAGGGAAAAGATTATCTTTTTCATTCTTATCTGCTTTTATTCGTGGTCATCGTTGTTTATGGATGGCATCGTAACTACTCTTTCGCCATCGCTCCAATGCATTTCTTGTTATCTGCTCCTTGGTTTGGATATTGTAAATCTCACTTTTCCAATAACCAATCCTCAGTTGTATGTATCGCCAGGTCTCAAAGTACGCCTTGTTCAGATGTTTCTCGATATTGTCAAGGTTCGTATTGATGCTTTCGAGCAACAGCATTAGGTCACTGGTGGAACAGGCTGCGGCTCCTGTGACATAAAGGGCGAGTTCGCTGACGGAACGATAGAGTTGCTTGCCTTCATCGGCGACCTTATCTATGAGTCGTAGATTGACCGTAAGGATAAGGGTGTCACTCATCTCGAACTTCCCTCTTTGCAAGACCTTCTCGTTGTAGTCTTCCAGCATCTTCTTGTAGTCACCGACTCGGGTAGAAACGGTGTTATAGGTGCTATAGACATTCATGCCGGTGCGGACGGACTGGTATATCACATCTATGACATCAAAGGCTCTGGTATATTTGTCCAAATCGACATTCAGCTCTTTATAGTCATGGGTGGCATCGGCACTGTACTCATGGAGTAAGGTATTACCTGCCTCCAGGGTACTGCGTGCCAGCAAGAGGCTTCGCTGCTTCTTGTGGTCGTTGATATAGGCTTCCACACTCGGAATGTCAAACCCGAACTGGGCTTTGGCAATCATCGGTAGGAGCATCAGTAGGAGGAAAAGGTATCTTCGCATTGCTTAGGGTCTGTTGATAATGGGTGTCTCTATTGTTCTGTCAATGGGTTCTCCAGTGAAATCTCGTTCACCGTACTCTATCTGCTCACCGTCGAAGTCATGTCTGTTCTTTTTGAGTCTCGCATTTCTCATCCAGCGTTGATGGGCTTCCTGAATGAGGTTGTGTCTGCCTGCTTGGTCATTGATATATGGACCATAGCGTTTCCAGACATCAAGAATGGACAATTTATAGTGCATCATCTTCTCCAGACTGACAAGGTCGGCATAGATATGGCTAAGTCTTGTCTCGATCTGTCTTGCTATCTCAATGCGGTCACTTGCCCAAAGCAGATGGTAAGCATCGCCACTTTCATCTTCCTCTATAGGCTCAGACTTGATGTATTCGGTTGAGACCTGACAACTTGGGTAGGCTTGGGCTACCTCGCTGATGGCTTGGTTTACAATCCGCTCCTTCTCGGTATCTTCCATGCTGGGATCAAGTTCTACGACTTTGACCACCTGCGTGTCGCTATAGTTGGCGGTTAGTTCCCACTCAATACCGATGATGGCACGGTGAATCTTGATGCCAAGGAAGTATTTCGGCTTTCTAACGAGTGTGACCTTTGCCTTGAAATAGACGGTTCCCTTGATGTTGGGCATGGTGGCTTCACGCTCGTATGTCCATCCATTCCAGTGTCCTTCACCTTGCCATGTGAGGTTATAGGCTAACTTGCAATCCTGCATGATGGCAGGGATGCGATAGTAGTCATCGGTCTGGATGTTCTCGCCTTCCTGGGCTTCCTGCTTTGCCTGTTGGATGTCAGCAAGGTTCTTTTGCCATGTAGTGAGCTCGCCCTTCAGCTGGTCTATCTGCGTCTGGTTGGCGTTATACTGCTGGCGTAGTCTTGCGGCTTCCTCGACACTGGCAGTGGAAATCTGCTTCAGGAGATTCTTGTTCTGCTGTTCCAACGTGGCTATCTGGTTCTGAAGCTGGGTAATCTTCTGTTGAGCTTCGTTCTCCTTCTGGTCTAACTCAGAGGTGTCAACGTTGTTTCCGCTGACAGTCGTTGCCATGACACATTGCTTGGTGTGGTTGTTAAGACTGCTTCCACAGCTACTACACTTATATTGGGTAGAACCCTGACCAAGGGTTGTGCCGTCGGTACATGTGACGCTGATGAGGGCTTCCTCACAGCCTTTGAGCTTTTCAATGTCGGAGGCTTGATAGTAGTTCCTGCTATCATAACCTACATAATAGGTATAGCCTTCTTCATTGTCATTGAACTCAGAAAGTCTTGCGTTCAGCACGCTTCTGAAGGTGTTCAAGTCCATGCTATAGGAGTCAAAGACTTCCTCATAGATTTCTTCCTCTACATACCAGGAGTGGGTTACGCTGATGCTGTAGGCATAGGCTTTACCATACTGTCCGCTCTTACTCTTGCTCAGAATATAAGCTGACATCCAGTTGGAGAAATAGTAGTTATGACCTCTTGGTGCCTGGCTTTGCAGTTGCTGGACACGGCTTCGTGACCATCCTGCATGTGCCTCAGAGTTCTGGAGAATGGCTTCACGCTGACTGCTGTTAGGACTAAAGTTAGGGTCTTTGGTGTCGATTCTGTACCAGTGATCGCCATACAGGATGCTGTTGTCATCGGTAGGCGGTTCATAGTTGCACAGTGTTTCGCTACCTTGGTCAACCCTGTAAATATACCACCTTTGGGTGTAGTACCTGCCCATGCCGTTGTCATTGAACAGGGATTGCCACTCTGTGAGGTTGTAATTGGAGAGGTTGAAGAGGTTTTCAACGCCTTCTTCACCTCCTATGAGTTGCAGAAGAGCATTGCCTACGCCGTTATCAAGGCTTTCGATAAAACCACTGACGGATTGAGCGGTGTTTATGATGGATGGCAGTTTACCTTGTATGATGTCATCGAATGAACTTCCTCCGATGAGATTGCTGACACCAGCTCCTGCAAGGTTAGCACCCATACTATACAGTTTGTCAAGGTCTTGTTGCAGACTTTCTTTCGAGAAGCGTCCGGCGATATTGTCACCGAACCCATCAAAGAAGGTTTTCCAATCCACTCCTCCAAGGTCGGAGAGGTTGACAAGGTCTGCCACATCCTGTTTCAATTCAAGGAAAGCAATATCCTTGAAGGAGAGCGAGGAGTTGGTGACTACCTGCTCAAACTGCATACAGAGGCTCTTGACCTCAGTACACACCTTCATGATATAGCTTCCCCAGTAGATAGCGGTATGCGGTTGCTTCAACATCATCTTACTTACCGTCCATATCTTTGGCATGATCTTGGCTGAGACAAGATTATAGATACGTCGGTAGTAATAGTTCTCGGCTCCGTCGCTCAGGATGCCAAGGTTGGTAAGTGCCTTGCGGTCGAGGTACTTGGAACTGAAGATTCCTGCGGCTGCTACCTCGGCTGTGGTATAGTGGTCAAGGATGTCCTTGATCTGCGACTTGTAATACACCTCTGCTACGGATTCCGTACCAAATGCGGTGGACATGGCGGCAATCGTCTGAACATCGACGTTCACACGCACATACTGCGCTCTGGCTGTGGTGACAGCAAGAGTGCAGATGATAGTTAGTATGGTGAGAATCTTTAGCATTGTTGTTTATCAGTTGTTATAGGCTTTACTGTTCTTTGGCTGAAGGTGAAGCACCTTTCCCTCCTTGTTGACAAGTTGGGCGAATGGCAAGGACTTGCCGATTCCGCTTAGATTCCAGTCTCTACAGTAGGCTTCGATGGCTTCCTGATGGGAGCATCCCAGTTCTCGCTTATAGAGTTTCAAGGCCTCCTTCTCGGCTCGCTCGGTGGTATAGGTCATGTAGCATTCCCTTGGTTCCTCGACTCCGAAAACTTCGCCGACCTGTCCACGACGGATGAACACTTCTCGGAAGAAGGCACGTCCGTCCTTGTTGTCCAGGCGGTTGATGGTGAAGATTTTCTTGCAGTCAACATCGGTCAGACCCAGAATCTTCTGTATCTCACCGAATCTTTCACGGAACTTCGACTGGTCAAGCAGCATCATCACATCGGAGTTGTTGATGATGGCTTCCTTCACCACAGGACTGCCGATGATGTCCTGAATCTCCTGCGTCACCACGCCGACGCTTGCCCAGAACTTTCGGGCGGTCTTGTACAAGTACTTAATGTACTCTGCCATCAGTGGGGAGGCGATGGCTTTCCATGCCTCTTCGATGACGAGAACCTTCCTGTTCTTTTTAAGGCGCATCTTCTGAAGAAACACATCCATGATTATCAGGGTGACAATCGGGAAGAGTTTCTTGTTTTCCTTGATTGCGTCAACCTC
>JAGHTW010000035.1 GCA_018065145.1 Candidatus Prevotella equi | reverse complement strand
ATGAATTGATGGTTCGTTTCATACCCAATATCTAATTAAAGATATCGCTTCTTGTACTACTACTTTCTGTTTATGTAAATCTTTCAAAGAACTCTTTCTTTAGTTCGCTTTCCTAAACCAAGGATCGCTCAAAACCTTTTGGCCAAGCGCCCTGTTTTTCAAAAGCGAGTGCAAAGGTACGCACTTTTTGCGAAACTACCAAATGTTTTTGGATAAATCTTTCAAAACAATGCAAAATATAACCCTAAATTGATGTTTATCAAGTAAAAGGCTTATATTTTGCATAATTCACTCATGTAATCTCTCTATACTAAGAGAAGCATCGCAATACTCCAAGACAGCATGTCTATGTGTAATAAATATAATAGTATGTGAATTATCCTGCAAAAGATTCTTCAGTAATTGCTTTTCCGTTTGTGGATCCAGTGCACTTGTAGCTTCATCCAAAATCATCAGTGAGCAATTTCTCAATAATGCACGTGCGATACAAATACGCTGTGCCTGTCCTTCGCTCAATCCTCCACCCTTTTCTGACAATTCGGTATCAAGACCATCAGGAAAGTCACGCACAAAGTCAGCACAAGCCATATCAAGCACCTTATACATCATTTCGTCCGTTGCTTCCACATTACCAAGCATAAGATTGTCGCGCACCGTTCCACTCAGCATTGTGTTGCCCTGAGGGACATAAATAATATTGCAACGAGTAAGTGGCGACACTATCTTCCTTTCCACCTTATTATATATATATATAGAACCAGACGTTGGTCGCACGAGAGAGAGGATCATTCTAAGTAGCGTCGTCTTTCCTGCACCCGTTTCACCAATTATGGCGGTACATGTACCAGGTTTGAAGTCAAAAGAAAGATTTTTTATTACTGGATGTTCCAAATCGTCAGCATACGCGTATGATACATTATCAAATCTCACGCCACACGTTCCTTCGAGAACGACAGGTTCTCCTTGTTCCTCTAGTGGAATATCTTCAAACATCATCAATCGTTCCGCTGATGTGATGACGCGCACGAACTGAGGCACTAGTCGTGTTAAATTACGAGCAGGATTCTGAATTTTATTGACCAATTGCAAGAAAGCTGTCATGCCACCGTAAGAAAGAGATCCGGCTGACATTCTTAGTGCGCTCCATGCGAAAGCGATAAGATATCCGAGAGCGAATCCGAAGTTAATGATAAAATTCGAGATCACCGAGAATTGTGTTTTCTTCACCACCTTCTTTCTCAGCACCTGCTGCTGTCCATCCAGTCTATCGACCATCATTTCCTCACCCTCGAGTGTCTTCACTAGCACCCTATTCTGAATAGACTCTTGCATGAGGCTTTGCACGATACTATCCGATTCGCGCACATCGCGTGACAGTTGCCTCATTTTCCCCATATATACCTTACTGAGGATCAAGAACACAGGACATACTACCACAATTATCATAGCGAGAGTGTGGTCCATAGAGAAGAGATAGACGAATGCACCACAGAACAACGCTACTACCGAGACAGCATTAGGCAATGTCTCAGCAACGAAGTTCACAACAGTATTAACGTCCGACTCCAGCCTATTGAGCATGTCACCGCTATGCATTGAGCCGCGTCCCTGCCATTCCGAATGCAAGATACGTCCCAGCATATTTCTCTGCATACGGTTCTGCGCACGTATTCCAAGGATATTCCTCACCCAAACAGAAGATATACTCAAAGCAAAATTACATAAGATAAGTCCTCCCATCAAAGCAACAGAATACAATACATTTCCCTCCTTATTGTGCGATGCGATATCCACAGCCCTCTGCACAGCCCATACCGATGAGAGACTCACCGCCACCTCAAGCAATCCTATAATAGTGTTAAGGATTGCCTGCAAACGGTTATCGCTTGATGATTGCCATAACCATTTCACGATTGTCATTACAGAATATGTTTTATTAAATCTTTTCAATGTAATGTCTTTAGGCGGATTAAGTAAGTAATCATTTTTTTATAATCTGAAAGCAAATGATGCTTAAACATTTAGTCGCAAAAAAACAAAAAGTTCCCAAAACGGCAAAATGTTTCATCATAATCTTAGTTACCTCTGATCAATACCCCACATCATCTTTTCTCGAAGCGTAGCAAAATAACGTCTTTCTGAGAAGCGTACTATACGTGCAGAATATGGCGCCTTAGAAATTTTCACCACAGTACCATCGTGCATACTTGTGCTACGTCCATCCACCGCAGCAAGGAAACTATGGCTACGGCTCTCCACCTTCAGCGTTATAACAGAAGAGTCTGGCACGACAATTGGTCTTACGTTAAGACTATGCGGTGCGACAGCGGTAAGACACATTGTTCCTGTTCCCGGAGCAATGATAGGTCCGCCGTTAGAAAGGCTATAAGCCGTAGAACCTGTAGGTGTCGTAACAATAAGTCCATCAGCCTGATAAGTCATAAGAAACTCGTCATTCACCGATGCACGAATAGAAATCATTGACGCATGGTCACGCTTAAGCAGTGCTATATCATTGAGTGCATAAGGCGAACCCACGACAGTATCGCCCTCTTCCGTTTCAATCTTTATCACCGTATGTTCAAACACACGATATTCTCCTTTGAATACCGCAGCCATCGCCGTTTCTATTTCCGATGGATTCACATCAGCCAGGAATCCCAGTCGTCCTATATTCACACCTATTATCGGTATATTCTTTGCATCCACGCGCGAAGCTGTTTTCAAGAGCGTACCGTCTCCACCCATAGAGATAGCGAAGTCCGCAGAGAAATCGTCCCCTTCGAAAACTCCGTTTACAGACACCTCCATGTGTTGTCCCTCGGTTATAAACTCATAAAATGGTTTATCCACATATATTTCGGCTTCTTTTTGCTGCAACAAAGCAATAATTTTGAATACCGCCTGTGACTTCTTTGCCTGATATTCATTTCCGAAGATGGCAAAGCGTAATTTATCCTTTTTCATACTCTTTTTGCGTATTATTTGGCAGAAAAGTTTGATATTTCGCAAATGTTTTGTACTTTTGCAGATGCAAAAATACTATTTTTCTCTCAAAAAACAAACAAAACCTTATAAAAATATGGCAAAAGTATATGAATTCATAGCAAATGGCTCAGAAGAGATAGAAGCATTGACCGTTGTTGACGTACTTCGCAGAGCAGGTATTGACATCAAGACCGTCAGCATCACAGGCACAGAAGAGGTAGAGTTATCTCACGGTGTAAAAATGAAATGTGACACCACAATAGAGGCAGCAGACCTAAGCGATGCTGACATGCTCCTATTGCCAGGAGGTCTGCCAGGAGCCACTAACCTCAACGAGCACGAGGGAGTTCGTCAGGCTATGCTTCGCCAGTATCAGTCAGGCAAGAAGGTCGGCGCCATCTGTGCTGCACCTTTGGTTCTTGGCAGCCTTGGCATCCTGCAGGGCAAGAAAGCCACATGCTATCCAGGCTTCGAAGACCAGATGACAGGCGCGGAATATACGAAAGAGATATACACCATTGACGGTAACGTCATCACAGGTGAAGGTCCTGCCGCAACACTGCCATATTCATACGCTATTCTTGAGATGCTGGGCGAAAAGACCGCAGCAGAAAACCTCAGAGAAGGCATGATGTTTAACCACTTGATGTCCAAGTAGTTAAAAAGGGCTCTGTAATCGTTGCACGATTACACGGTAAAAGTGGCACGATTACACGGTAAAAGTTATACGATTACACGGTAAAAGTGGCACGATTACAACACAAGGTAAAAACACTACAAAAACCACGTCAAAAAACATGGATTATATCGTTATCGTAGCAGGCGGAAAAGGACTCAGAATGGGCGGTGATATTCCCAAGCAATTTTTGCCTATCAACGGCAAGCCCGTCCTGATGCGCACCCTTGAGCGTTTTCGCGAATACTCCCCTGCCCTGCAGATTATTCTCGTTCTTCCTGAGAGTCAGCAGGAATACTGGCACGCGCTATGCAAGGAATACAACTTTTCCGTTGACTATCAGATAGCTAACGGCGGCGAGACTCGCTTTCACTCCGTGCAGAACGGTCTTGCACTGATACCCGACGATGCCGAGGGCGTAGTAGGCGTTCACGACGGTGTACGTCCTTTTGTCAGCATTGAGGTGATAGACCGTTGCTACGAGATGGCGCGCAAAGAGCTTGCCGTCATCCCTGTCATGCCTGTCGTTGAAACATTGCGGTACATTGAGAGCAACGACAAGGGACACAACGTGTTACGTAGCGATTATCGTCTAGTGCAGACGCCTCAGACTTTT
>JAGHTW010000149.1 GCA_018065145.1 Candidatus Prevotella equi | reverse complement strand
TACTGATGGTTGATTCTGTGTGGAACTACATCAACCAACCTGCCAGCAATCCATTGCAACACTACAATGACGGTTTCCGCATTGGTGACATTCCTGCGTTTAATCGAGAAGTAGTACGAGAGGCAATCCTCAATGCTTGCTGCCATCGCGTGATGTTCATTCAGAGCGATGTGGTAGTCAAGCAATATCCTGACCAACTCATCATCACCAATGCTGGAGGTTTCCCTGTTGGTGTTGATGTGGACAATATCCTTACTGTTAATAGTATGCCACGTTGCAAACTCATCACCGAGGTATTGCAGAAGGCAGGCTTCATTGAGAAAAGTGGACAAGGTGTTGATAAGATGTTCTACCATTGTCTGATGGATGGCAAATGTTTGCCTGATTATTCTTTGACAGACGAATGGCAGGTATGCCTACGACTCCCTGGCGAAATCAAGTACCCAGCTTTCATGCTCTATGCCCGTGAGTTACAGAATGCCCGACCAGCAAACAACAAACTCAATGTATTCGACCTTCTTGCCCTCTTCCGTGCTTCGCAAGGCGAAAGCCAACGCCATACAGACGAAGTAACGCTACGCAAACTTATCGACGAAGGATTACTCATCTCTACACAAGATGGCTATAAATTGTCTGATAGATATTATGAAATCGTCAAGAATGTCGGAACTGTCGAAAATACTCAGAAGAATGACACAGAAAATGTCCCGGTAAATGATATGATAAAATTACCTCAACTTACTGAAAGACAGAAAAGAATTTACGAGGCAATAAAAAATGTCCCTGTAAATGTCCCTGTAAATGTCCCTGTAAATGTCCCTAATCTCGCATCAATGTTAGGGGTGTCTGAGAAAACAATCAAACGTGACATAGCAGCCATGCAATCAGCTGGCTTCATCAAGCGCATCGGAAGTGATAAGACAGGACATTGGGAAGTCATTAACCAATAAATATATCAAACTACTATACTAAATACAATTGAACAAATAACAAAGAATATATACTAGAAGCTAACATAAAGAATAGAACAAACATCATCCTTGAAGCGTTCGGGAAGTTTTTGGGCGAGCAGGGATTAATAAAGTAAAAACATATTAAAAGACGTAATCACATGGAATACAAAGACATCATAAATAACATTTGCAGTAACATACATACAGGTCTTATCGACTTTGATGAGCCACGTAGCAAGGCTTTAAGACCCACACAGGCATCTTCAGAGTTTATTACCAATAAGCAACAAGGTGATTGGGCTGAAGATGTACTTTTCAGAGCAATTAATGATAATTCGGAGAATATCGTTGCTGTGAGGTATGGCAAGTCTGACGACCTTGTTGCTGGAGATGCAGGATTTGAGGAGTTCTTCAATGAATATCAAGCAGAACTTGATACTATTGGTAAACGTCCGGACATTTTGTTATTCCAAAAGGAAGATTTTGACGAGACTCTTGGTTATGACATCAGTTCAAAACCAAGTAACGAGATTGACGATTATGTTGCCAAAGCTATTGCAGGTATAGAGGTTCGTTCTAGTGCATTTCTTATCAACAAATACACAGCTGAAGCCAACAGAGTAGTTCGCGAGAATACGGAAAGGGCAATTGAGTTAAAGAATATCGTATTAAACGAATACGTTGACCTTTTGGAACAGAAGCGTCCAGAGTTGATAGCAATTCTTAATCAACTTGACGAAGTTTCTGTGCGTACGCTTGACTTCCGTGCTGCAACATGGCGCTCGTCACAGCGTCTGCAAGAGCTTTCTACTATGCTTTCTGAGATAAAAAAGTGTCTCAAAGCAATTCAAAAGCGTAATTCATTATCCATTACTCCAAAAGTGGAAGACTTAAAGGTGGTTCATAAATGGATAATGACCTACAATGTACCACATTTTTATGTACAGGTGTTTTTTGACAAAGTCTATGGGGTATCGTTCCAACATATTCTTGAACTTGTATCAAACCCAGATCTGGAAGATGACAAATACTTCATCGAGCAGGACACGAAGAATCAAAACAAGACAACAATAAAAATACCATCACAAGATGGAACCTGCCTTGCTGAAGCAGTAACCGAACCTAATCACCATAGTGTGAGAAAGGAACTAAACAAGGGCAGATTGTTGTTTTACGTAAAGTTTGATGGTGGTGAGGCGTGTTTGGATGCTAACAATTTTGAATCTCTGTTTGGAATAAAACTCTAATTAAATGACTCTCGAACAGAAATACATAGCATCCACCACTCTTGACCATCGCAAAAAGTATGCTCAGTTCTTCACTCCCGAGAAGATTGCAGAGTTTATGTGTCATTGGGTATTACAGGGTAATCAGAAAACCCGTGTTCTCGAACCTGCATACGGTTTGGGAATCTTTTCGCGTGTCCTTGCTCAGAACACGACTCTGCCTGTTGATGCCTATGAGATTGACGGACGAATTTTTGCAAGTGCAATTGCAGCACGCCCTAATGGAGTGAATCTTTTGAATGAAGATTATTTTACTTGTGATTGGAATACAAAATATGATGCGATTGTTTGCAATCCTCCATATCTAAAATTTCACGACTATGATAATGCCACATACATACCTGATGTAAATAGTCACTTAGGCACAAAACTTAATGGCTTCACAAACCTCTACACGTTGTTCCTTCTAAAGTCTATTGCACAATTGCAGGAAGGTGGCCGTTTGGCTTACATCATTCCTTCAGAGTTTCTGAATTCTGATTATGGAGTGGAGGTAAAACGAGCTTTAATACAGAGCAACACCCTTCAGCACATCATTGTTGTCGATTTTACCGAATGTGCATTTGATGATGCCCTTACAACCGCATGTATTCTCCTTTGCGAAAGAAAAGTAAACTCAGAAAGAGTTCGTTTCTCGCTTGTTAACAACATAGAAAGGCTAAACACATGTTTAAGAGAATACGTGGAATACGACACATCTGAACTTGATGCAGACATTAAGTGGAAATCATATTATGAGGAAGGTAATAGTTGTAAATACAACCATCTTGTTCCTTTCTCTAAGTTTGCTAAAGTATCGCGTGGAATAGCCACAGGTGCAAACGACTATTTCACGTTCAAGCCTTCGAAGGCAGACGAATATGATATTCCAGAAGAGTGCCTAATGCCATGTATCTGTAAAGCCGTAGATGCTCCACAAACATTCTTCACTCAAAATGAATTTATGAAATTGTTGAATGGAGACAAGGCTATCTATCTGTTCAACGGTAGTGTGGCAAATGATAACACAAATGTATTGAGATACATTCGTCTTGGTGAAGAATCCGGGATCAATAAACGCTATCTTACTGCTAGCCGCTCTCCATGGTATGCTATAGAGAATCGACCACCTGCTCCAATATGGGTTTCTGTTTTCAATAGAAGTGGCTTACGTTTTATCCGCAATGAGGCTAACATTTACAACCTCACGACATTCCATTGTGTTTATCCCAAAACCACAGGTGTTGATGTTGACGTATTGTTTGCTTACCTTATTACTGATGTAGCGAAGGAAATTTTTCTCGACAATTCGCGTCAATATGGTAATGGTCTTGTGAAGTTCGAACCCAACGATCTTAACAAGGGTATGGTTGTGGATTTAACCTTGTTAAATGCAGAAGAGCGTTCCTTTGTAAAAGATGTTTATGCTTTTATCAAAGACACCCAAAAAGAAAAAGAAGGAGTACAGTTGCTTGATGAATTCTTCTTGATGCGATACTCAGATGGTATAAGTTCATTAGATGCTTTTACAGAAAAACTTCAGTCTTTGAAGAATTGTTCAGAATCAGTTACTGTTGAAATTGTCGAAAAGAAAAATAAACCACGCGTAAAACAGCTCAACTTTCTCGACCTTTTCGACCAGTACGAGCTTGAACCCATCACTCAGAACTACATGGTGCGCGAGGATATTGAGATAGAATACGGCACTCACCACATAAAGCAATCTTTGAATGTTGACCCCACCAAGAACCTTCTTATCTGTAACGTGAAGAAGGACAACTGGGAGCAGTACCTCGAAGGCTCTGCCAAAATTTACTATACAGGTAAGAAATTCCCGACTACAGTTGCGCTCAACAAACTCTACTACTTCATGCCGTACCTCTCGGGCAAGGGCGTCCGTGACCTATACTACATCAAGATTGCACGTCTTGGCTACCGCAAGGAAGGTCAGGAAAACGAGGATAAGAGCGACCTACGCCTGGTGTTCGAGATTGAACGTGTCGGTCAGTTCTTCGATGACTACAAGAAGGTTAAACTCGAAATCTGGCGTACGTTTACGGATACTACGATGGATAGTATTATGAAATCATGAATAAAGCCCTAGAGATTGGCCTAAAGGAACTCATAAATAAAGGTGAGATTACAAAGGGCGAATAAAAGGGCGAATAAGGATGCCTATAGAATGACTTTTGATGCTTCTACTGTGGTGTAATGGCATGTTATTCAATAATATAAAAGGGCGAATAAAGAGTAAAATAAATATACTGTGACCTTAAATACCTTTTGATTAGTCCTGAAATTGGAGCAAATGTTTATGAACGAAGAACATAAATATATTGATTTTGAATCTTACAAACGTGTGGCTGAGCCACATAAGCGTGAGAGAGCCTCGGCTTGGCGTACCGCTATAGGACTTCAGGACGTGGATGGACTTCGTGTGTCTGACTACTTGAAAGAAACTGCAGTAAGACACATTGAGGGCGACATTACCATTGAGGAGGTTCGTGAACAGCTTCGTTCATACTACGTGAACAAAACAACACACGACGCTGACGATGCCGAAAAGGAAGAGGCTGACCGTGTGGCTGCCAACATCACAAAGTTGCTGAACGAGAAGTCTTTTTCGCTTACGCCATTGGAGTTTCTGAATATTCATCGCCATCTTTTTGAGGGTATCTTCAAGCACGCTGGCGAAATCCGACCTTTTGACATCAGTAAAAAGGAGTGGGTACTGCAAGGCGATTCTGTTGTGTATGGCCGTGCTGCAGACATTCATGCGGCATTGAAATATGACATACAGACAGAACGTGATTTCAGCTATAAAGGCTTGACCACAGATGAGATCATCTCGCATGTTGTTGACTTCGTGACTTTGCTTTGGCAAAATCATCCGTTCCGTGAAGGTAATACCCGAACAACTGCAGTATTCATCATAAAGTATCTGCGGTCATGTGGTTTCAAAGTCAATAACGAACTATTTGCCGACAACTCCTGGTACTTCCGTAACGCTCTGGTACGCGCCAATTACCGTAATCCACAGAAAGGCATACAACCAGACAAATCCTTCCTTGTGAAGTTCTTCCGAAATCTGTTGCTCGGGGAGAATAATGAGCTAAAGAATTTAGATATGCTAATCATGGTAAATGATATTGCAAAATAAACATATACCCATTTTGGATTAATATTATCACATATAAGAAGTTTAAAAAACATATGTCTAGAGGACTACCCAAAATCGTAAAAAGCTGCCTTACTAAGGCGCAAGATTCTGCATTGTTAGCTATCGAGACTTATAATAAACCTGCCATTAAATTTCGTTCTGGTGGATACATAGTCTTGATGAATATAGCTTGGACTTCTTTATTTCATGCTATATTTATAAGGCGAGGAATAAAACCTTATTATAAAGAAAAAGACGACCGTCATTATAAAAAGGTCGATGGAGATTACCAATTTTGGGAGTTAAAGACTTGTGTCAAGAACTATTTTGGTAATGACACAAGCAGTGCCATTAGAAAGAACCTAGAATTCTTTATCCCACTCAGGAACAAATTAGAACATAAATTTATGCCGTCTCTTGATCCCACAATCTTTGCCGAGTGCCAATCATTGCTCATGAACTTTGACAAAATTGTAGAAAAGGAGTTTGGCGAATCCTATTGTATTCGTGAGTCGTTATCGTTTGCATTACAACTTTATCCTTCAAACAAGACTATTGTTACAGCTGTTGCTGATAATCCTGGAGCAAAAAAGATATATGAATGGATAGAGAAATATCGCTCTTCCATCTCTACCGACATTTTGAAAAGTGGAGAATACTCATTTAAGGCATTTTTAATACAAGTAGCAAATCACGATTCACAAGATGCTATGCCTATTCAATTCATTGCATATGACAAATTGACTGATGAACAAAAACATAATGTAGAGCGAGTAACGACACTTATTAAAACAAAGACCGAAATCCACAATGTCACAAATCTAAATCTAATGAAACCTGGCGAGGTCAGTACAAAAGTACAAAAGAGATTAGGGAAAGGTAAAGTCGAAAAAGGAGGCAAGATGGTCGACTACTTTAATCAAGACACACATACCAGATGTTGGAAAAAATATGGAATACGACCTGCGAACAAATCCGAACATCCAGAAAAAACAAACCAGAAATACTGCATATACGATACGATGAACAAAAACTATGGTTATACTCAAGCATGGGTAGATTTTCTTGTTCTAAAAATGCAAAGCGAGGAAGAATACAAATCTTTGTATGATAGAATCTAATGTCAAATCATTAATCAGCATAGTTTCTAAATAAAAAAGTTAAACGAGTGGTCATTTCCAATCCGGGAACGACCACTCATTATTATTTATACGCATGCGTGTATAGGCTTTTCGTGATCATCCTCGCTTAACTCCTATTTTCTTGTCCTTATCATTCCATGGAGAATGATCATTACTGCCACCACCTCCAGTTCCAACTTGCGTTTGGGCAGGACCACCCATTGCTGCGATGAGGACTGCATCAAGAAGCTCTGCCTGTTTTGCGTTGACTTGTTCTGCAATTTTCAACTCTAGTCGCTCGATGGTTTGCTTTAGTCTGGCATGTTCCTCCTCTGCTCTATGTGCCCTACGTTGCAAAGTTGCCATCTGCTCTGCATGAGACTTCTTGACTTGAGCATCTTTGAGCAATTTTGCTTTCTCCGCTTGAAGCCCTAGGACTTGTTTTATGAGTTGTGAAATTTCATCCTCCTGGTCAGAGATTTTCTTTCTAGCTTTAGCCAAATCACCCTTGTTGAAGATGCCTAGTAAAATTGCCTTACCTCCAACTTTGCATTCTTATTATCAGAGTTCTAAAAAATAACATTCCCATGGACTTTTTTTTACACGAAACGTGTTGATGTGTTATAACTTGTTGATATTCAGTGAGTATACATGCAATACACGTGTTTTGATGTGTTATGGACGTGTTAGGGAAGTTCCTTGGATGTTTGTTGCTGTTTGACGTAGCTGATATTGCACGGTCAAAGGGTAATTGTTACTTGATTACAACAGATTTATGCATAAATCTGTCGCTAAAGCATAACTTTTACAGTGTTAAAGTTATACGATTACATTGTAATAGTTGTACGATTATATTGCAATAGTTATACGATAACGATGCAGAACTAATAAAAAAGTTGTGTTTTTGCATAAAAAGTGTCATAGTGTCATTGGAAGTGTACTAAGGAATTGGTATTGATATAGTTATCGTAATGACGCTTCAGTGGGAAAGTGTCATTAATGTGTCATCAATGTGTCATAGAAATTTCATAAAAGTGTCATAGCTTTTGGAGCATAGAAACAAAAAACGGATGCAGAAAAATATCTGCATCCGTTTCTATTTATTAACGTTATGAGTTTCGGTAAAATTACTTAACCTCCTCGAAATCAGCGTCCTGAGCGTCCTGCTGTGCTGAAGACTGACCGCCCTGTTGTGCGTTGCCCTGAGCACCGTTGAAACCTGCGCCACCGAAAGGACCGCCTGCACCGTTCATGTCAGGACCTGCGCCTGCACCTGGTTGTGCACCTGCTGCGTACATCTTCTGTGATGCTGCCTGCATTACGTTGTTGAGCTCGGCTGTAGCAGCGTCGATAGCAGCGATGTCCTGTGCTTTGTGAGCATCCTTGAGCTTCTGTATAGCAGCCTCGATAGCTGGCTTGTCCTCTGCAGGAACCTTGTCGGCGTTGTCCTTCATGAAGTTCTCGGTAGAGAAGATCATAGAGTCTGCCTGATTGAGCTTGTCAATCTTCTCGCGCTCTGCCTTATCAGCAGCAGCGTTAGCCTCTGCCTCTGCCTTCATGCGGTTGATTTCTTCCTCAGAGAGACCAGAAGAAGCCTCGATGCGGATCTGCTGCTCCTTGCCTGTTGCCTTATCCTTTGCTGATACGTTAAGGATACCGTTGGCGTCGATATCGAATGTTACCTCAATCTGTGGTACGCCGCGACGTGCTGGTGCGATGCCCTCAAGGTTGAACTGACCGATAGACTTGTTCTGTGAAGCCATTGGACGCTCGCCCTGCAGTACGTGGATAGTAACGGCAGTCTGGTTGTCAACAGCGGTAGAGAATGTCTCAGACTTCTTGCAAGGGATGGTTGAGTTAGCGTCGATGAGCTTTGTCATTACACCACCCATTGTCTCGATGCCGAGAGTAAGAGGTGTAACGTCGAGCAGTACGATGTCGCCTACACCAGACTCCTTGTTGAGGATAGCGCCCTGGATAGCAGCACCTACAGCAACAACCTCGTCAGGGTTAACGCCCTTTGAAGGCTCCTTACCGAAGTAGTTCTTCACGAGAGTCTGCACTGCAGGGATACGGCTTGAACCACCTACGAGGATTACCTCGTCAATCTCTGATGTAGAGAGACCTGCGTCGCGCATTGCGTTCTGGCAAGGAACGAGACAAGCCTGTATGAGGTTATGAGCGAGCTGCTCGAACTGTGCACGTGTGAGTGTCTTTACAAGGTGCTTTGGTACACCACCCTCAGCAGAGATGTAAGGGAGGTTTATCTCTGTAGAAGTAGAGCTTGAGAGCTCAATCTTTGCCTTCTCAGCAGCCTCCTTCAGGCGCTGCATAGCCATTGGATCCTTTGTGAGGTCGATGCCCTCTTCTGCCTTGAAGCCGTTAGCGAGCCAATCAATGATAACCTGGTCGAAGTCATCACCACCGAGGTGAGTGTCACCGTTTGTAGAGAGAACCTCAAACACACCGCCACCGAACTCGAGGATAGAGATATCGAAAGTACCGCCACCGAGGTCGAATACGGCAATCTTCATATCCTTGTTAGCCTTGTCAACGCCGTAAGCAAGAGCAGCGGCTGTTGGCTCGTTTACGATACGCTGTACGTTAAGACCAGCAATCTGTCCAGCCTCCTTTGTGGCCTGACGCTGTGAGTCAGAGAAGTATGCTGGTACGGTGATAACTGCGTCGGTAACCTCCTGTCCGAGGTAGTCCTCAGCGGTCTTCTTCATCTTCTGGAGCACCATAGCAGAAATCTCCTGTGGAGTATATCTGCGTCCATCGATGTCAACACGTGGGTAGCCGTTCTCGTTAACAACAGAGTAAGGCATGCGTGTAACCTCCTTAGCGCTCTGCTCGTAGGTCTCACCCATGAAGCGCTTGATAGAGAACACTGTGTTTGTAGGGTTTGTGATAGCCTGACGCTTAGCAGGATCACCTACTTTACGCTCGCCATCCTTTACGAAGCCAATAACAGAAGGAGTAGTGCGCTTACCCTCTGAGTTAGCAATTACTACAGGCTCATTGCCTTCAAATACTGCGACACAAGAGTTTGTTGTGCCAAGGTCGATACCAATAATCTTTCCCATTGTCTTATTCTTTTTAGTTTGTTATTCTTTTCAGGTCAGTCTCTCTAACCTTATTATATATATATGGCTGAATGCCTTACGTCCATAATTAGGCAATGCATGTGCCAACGGTGTTTTGTGCCTAAATGGTGTGACAATAGTGACATTCTGTCATAAATGTTGCAAGAAATAATGACATGATATGCCAAAAAGAGTCTTTTTTATGCATATTATAAAAAAAACAAAGAAAAAATTTGGTGGTTTCAATAAAATGCAGTAACTTTGCACTCGAAATCAAGAAGGAACTTGGTTTGAGTATTGGGATATGGTGTAATGGTAACACTGCAGATTCTGGTCCTGCCTTTCCTGGTTCGAGTCCGGGTATCCCAACTAAAAAAGCATCGCTCATAAGGGCGATGCTTTTTTAGTATCTATACGTTTGCAATCTTAAAACGGTGCTTGTGACGAGATTGTAATGGCTTTTGATGTAAAAGGATGTCGGAACTGCAGTTGTGACGCATGTAGAAACATACGCTCAGCGGGTGTGTTGCCGTAAAGCGGATCTCCAAGTATAGGCATGTTGAGACCGTCTGCGTGTGCACAATGCATGCGTAGCTGATGTGTTCTGCCCGTGAGTGGACGAAGGATAATCCTTGTTTCGTCAAGGAATTCATATTCCGTGATGGCTTCCTTGCCGCTTTCGTAATCTACGCATTGACGTGGGCGATTGAGAAAATCTGGCGACAAAGGTAAGTTGATGACGCCGCTACTTTGTGCAACACCGTTGCCAGATAGGATTGCCTCGTATGTTTTCCTTACGTCTTCATGCAGGGCAAACTTTCGTTGCATCGCTTCATGTGCTTCTGGTGACTTTGCAGCGAGTAATATTCCGCTTGTGTCCATATCCAGGCGATGCGTCATCTTGAGGAAAGGGGTTGGTTTCTCGTTGTCAAGCAATGCTTTCAACTGGTCTTCTGCATTTGGCATCTGTCTCTTTCCTGGTACGGAAAGCAGTTTTGCGGGTTTGTTTATGGCAATAAACCATTCGTCTTCATATATTATATCGTCGAGGGATAATTGCGGTGTATGCTGTTGTGTTGGTTGTCCGCCAAGAATCTTAAGTCCTGAAGGAGGTGCAAGATACCATAGTATCGGTTGGCACTTAGCCTGGCAAGGTTCATAGAACTGCCCGTGATGGCGCACTTCGCCCTTTGGTGATGCGCCATACCAGAACTCGACAAGTTCCAATGGCTTGAGATTGTGGCTGTTTGCGTAGTGTAAAAGCTTCGGCGCGCAACATTCTCCTGTGCCTCCTGGCGGGAGAATCTGTTTCAGGTTGTTTGCTTTTGCATAGTCTGTGAAAACATCAAGAACTGATTTTCTTGAACCATCACATCCTGTAAGTATAAACTGAGAAAACAACCAGCGCTGTAAGATGTTGCTACGCTCTTTTCGTTCCGCCTTCATTGCTTCCACTTCAGCGCTGCGCTTGCCTTTGGGTAATAATGCCTGCGCTTGGCGGATTTTGTTGTTGATGTCTGATATAATAGCCTCGTGACGTTTGAAATATCCGTCCTCTTGCAGATAGTCAAATATAGCAGGCACGTAACCTTCCCAATCGCTGCGTCCAAGAATCTGTCCAGAATACGCCTTCAGCACATGTGTCTTTCCGTCAGGCGACTCGGCTATCAGTACGCCAAACATCTTTCCACGCTCAACTTCCTCACTCCATTCCTGATGTGAGGCGATGTCCTTGAGAACTGTGTCTAATTGAAAATTGAAAGTTGAAAATTGAAAATTGGGCTGGCGCAATTTGTCTTTCTGTGCGCTAGCGGCATTTCCCTTTTTCTCAAAGGTCGCTGAGATGTCTTTCGATAGGTATGCCACGGTTTTTGTCTTCGTTATCTTTGTTTATGTCTATCCAATGGCGCAGGGTATCCATCGCAGTCCTTGTAGCATGTCGCAGGTTGTCGCCATCTTGCAGTCGTCCGACGATGATACTAGAGAAAATGTCTCCTGTGCCAGGGAACTGCACGGGTATCTCTTCGTAAGGCAGCAGGAAATACTCCGCTTTGAAGTGGTTGTAGCCTACAACGGCATGTTCTCCATCAATGATGCAGCTGGTAATTACAACCGACAAAGAACCTATGCGGCGCAGTTTGTTTACCAGTGTGTATGCTTCTTCTGCCGTTATTCCTTTCTCTTTGTACTCCACTCCTGTAAGCAGGCATGCCTCTGTATAGTTAGGGAAACAGAGATGTGCCACACCAAGCATCTCCTGCATGCAACGTATGGTTCCTTCATCGGCACCGCCGTACAGTTTACCGTAATCGCCCATGACAGGATCCACGAATATATCAGCGCCCAATGAAGCCTGTTCGCGACAGTAACGTGCCACCAGTTGTGCCTGATGTTCTGAAGCCATGAAACCTGTTGTGATTGCGTCGAAACGTATTCCGAGTTCGTTCCACTTCTGTATAGCCTCCTCTATGTACGATGTGCTCTCCATAATAGCATATTTACCATAAGGGAAGGTGTTGCTGATGAGCATTGTAGGGAGGTTGAATACGTCATGGCCCATGTATGAAAGTATGGGCATCTGCACAGCTGCGGCAACCTTGCCGTAACCGCACATATCGCTAATGATGAGTATATTGCTTTTTTTCAATTTTGTAGAGTTCTTGTCTGCTAATTTGCAAAATTAATAAATATTATTGTAAAACAATAACTTTTCGTGTTGTTTTTCTTCTGTTATGTAAAAAATGTGTATCTTTGCAGAAATAATAGTTTGAAAATGAAAGATAAACCACTGATACTTATAAGTAATGACGACGGTTATCATGCCAAGGGAATCAACAGTCTTATAGATATGTTGCGTGGCATGGGCGACATAATTGTCTGTGCACCGGAAAGTGCACGTTCTGGATATTCTTGTGCTTTCAGCACTACACCGTTGTCACTGAAGCATCGTCGTCATGAGGATTGTGATGGCTGTTCCATTGATGTGTGGAGTTGTAGCGGTACTCCTGTGGATTGCCTGAAGATGGCTTATGCCAAAGTATGTCCGCGAAAGGCTGATATAGTGCTTAGCGGAATCAATCATGGCGATAACGCAAGTACTAATGCACACTACAGCGGTACGGTTGGTGTGGTGATCGAAGGTGCTTTGAAGGGTATTCCGAGTATAGCCTTTTCTCTTTGTGACTATGATGATGATGCTGATTTCTCGCACATGGAACCATTGGTGAAGCAATTGGTCACAAAGGTGCTGAATGAAGGCTTGCCGGAATATGTATGTCTTAACGTGAATGTTCCAAAGGGTGGTTCAGATGAGGTGCGTGTCTGTCGTATGGCACGAGGTCACTGGCGCAATGAAGTGGAGACGCAGCATCATCCTGGTAACGGAAAGCCTTTGTATTGGATGTGCGGATATTATCAGAACGATGAACCTGATGCGGAAGACACTGATGCTTGGGCATTGGCGCATGGCTTCACTGCGATAACACCACTGACGGCAGATATGACAGCTAAGTGGGAGTTTAAGGTTTAACGGTTAGTGTTTAATGCTTAAGGTTTTTGGGAATGAGATATTATCTTATTGTAGGTGAGGCGTCGGGTGATTTGCATGCTTCGCATTTGATGAAGGCTATCAAAGATAACGATGCTGAGGCACAGTTTCGTTTCTTCGGTGGCGACAATATGTTGGCACAGGGTGGTACGATGGTAAAGCACTATCGCGAATTGGCATATATGGGCTTTGTGCCTGTGTTGTTGCATCTGCCAACGATTCTCAAAAATATGAAAAGATGTAAGGATGATATCATGCAGTGGCAACCTGATGTTGTTATCCTTGTGGATTATGCCGGTTTCAACCTTAAGATAGCAAAATTCCTACGGGAGCAGCGTGACAACGGATTATGGAAGGGTAAGATACTATATTACATAGCTCCGAAACTATGGGCATGGAAGGAGTATCGAATGAAGAATATAAAGCGTGATGTTGACGAACTGTTTTCGATTCTTCCATTTGAAAAAGAATTCTTTGAAGGTAAGCATCATTATCCTATACATTATGTTGGTAATCCTACCGCTGACGAGGTGAAGAAGTTTCAAATGGGAAGTGGGAAATGGAAAGTGGAAAATGGCAAATGCATCGCCTTGCTTGCAGGAAGCAGAAGGCAGGAGATAAGGGATAATCTGCCTGCAATGCTTGAAGCGACAAAAGATATGAAGGACTATGAAGTTGTCGTTGCTGGTGCACCGGGAATAGAAAAAGAATATTATGCCTCATTCCTTCATGGGCATAATGTGAAAATAGTTCACGGCGAGACATATAGATTATTGTCACGTGCTACAGTAGCATTGGTAACGAGTGGTACTGCAACATTGGAAACATGTATGTTCAATGTTCCTCAGGTGGTGTGTTACAGAACCACCTTCCCAAAGCTGACACGTTGGGCTTTTAATCATATTCTAAAAGTAAATTACATCTCCCTTGTCAACCTTATTGCTGACAAGGAAGTGGTAACGGAACTCTTCGCTGATTGTTTTAGCGTTGATAATATTCGCAAGGAATTGGATAAGATACTTCCTGGTAAAGAGGGTAGGGAGCAGATGCTACGCGATTATGCTGAGGTGCATAATCGCTTAGGCGATGGCAATGCTCCTGTTAATATGGCGCGTTGGATTAATGAAAACGTCGCTCCAATTCATCGTTGTCAAGAAGCACAATGATAGGTCTTCCGTCAGGAGTGTATCGCTGTGACTGGCAAGCGAAAAGCTGCGTCAGCAGTGATGTCATGTCATCGTTGTTGAGAATCTCTCCATAAGGTGTTGCCGCCTTCTTTGCCAGTGTCTGTGCTATGATGGTATGTACCTGTTCTGTTGCACCGCCACCATGTTCCACTGCTTCTGTCACGAGGTCATTGACAAGCGTCACAGCGTCCAATCCACCGAGTCCTGCTGGTATTCCTTCTACAGAATAACTGCCGCCGCCAAGGTCTGTTATCTCAAAACCGATGGCAGTGAGTTCTGTTAGTATAGTACCTAATTCCTCTGTGTATGATGGTGGAAACTGCACCATCTCAGGAAACAATACCTTCTGTGTGTGCGATGAACGTGTCTGAAGCGATTTCATGAATTTCTCAAACAATATCCTCTCGCTGGCGCGATGCTGGTCTATCATCATCAGTCCAGACTGCGCTTGTGTCACGATATATGAACCACGGAACTGATAGTGTTCCGTAGATATATCCATCGTGTTGTTGTTAGGCGCAATGAAGGTAGCGTCTTCTGTGTTTGTGTCGTTTCTTGATAGGCTAGATAGTATTAATTTGTCGCTTGGCTCGTCGAGGAACGATGTCTGTTTATGCGTCTGTACGGTGGATATGTCGCTATTGCCTTGGAATAACTCTTCCCATCCCTTGGCTGCTTTAGTCTTTGAATGTATTCCTGAAGGAGCCGTAGCGAACGATGGTGCTGACGTACTCTTTGTCTCTTTCTTATTGTCGTTGAAAGGGTTATACATTGGGTCGTAATCTATTCGTGGCTGTTCCATGAAAGGATTACCATTAGGGTTGAAGACGGGAATTTCCGGTTTTCCCTCTGTATCAAAGTCCAGTGATGTCACTTCCGAGAACTTTCCTACTGCATCACGTACGGCTGCCATGAGAATTTGCCATATCGCCTGTTCGTTATCGAATTTTATCTCTGTCTTGACAGGGTGTATGTTGACGTCAATATCCTCTGGGTTGACGGTGAGATATATGAAGTATGATATCTGGTCACCGTCAGGAATAAGTCTGTCAAAGGCAGACATTACGGCCTTGTGGAAGTACGGATGCTTCATGTAACGACCGTTGACGAAGAAATACTGTTGGCATCCTTTTTTCTTCGATGATTCTGGTTTACCTACAAATCCACTGATGTTGCATAATGTAGTCTGCGCATCAACGGGCAATAACTGTTGATTGATGCGCTTGCCGAATATGTCTATTATGCGTTGGTGAGTGTTTGAAGCACGAAGATTCATCGTCTCCATGCCATTGTTGTATAGCGAGAAGGAAACCTCAGGATATACCAGTACGATACGTTCGAATGCCTGTACTATATTAGACATTTCTGTGGCATTGGACTTGAGGAACTTTCTTCTTGCAGGGATGTTATAGAATAGATTCTCTATAAGAAAGTTCGAACCTACGGGACATGCTATGGGTTCTTGACTCTGGAAGTTGGAACCAGCGATAACCAGTCGTGTGCCAATCTCGTCATCTTCTGTGCGTGTTTGCAGTGTTACCTGAGCAACAGCGGCAATGGAAGCGAGTGCTTCGCCACGGAATCCCATTGTGTGCAGAGAGAAAAGATCCTGTGCCTGGCGAATTTTTGACGTGGCATGTCGTTCAAAGGACAGACGGGCATCAGTGTCTGACATGCCCTTGCCATCATCAATAACTTGTATTGACGCCTTACCAGCATCGCAGACGAGCACCTTTATATTCTTGGCACCCGCGTCAATGGAGTTCTCTACCAATTCCTTGATGACAGAGGCAGGGCGTTGTATCACCTCGCCGGCAGCAATCTGGTTGGCAACAGAATCAGGAAGTAATTGTATGATGTCCATATTGTCAGAATCTCTCGATCTTTTTTATTGTTTCTTAGGCATTCTTCTTGGTGCCTCTCTGCGTTTCTCTTCTTTTAGTTCCAGTCCGGCAGTCTTAGGACGCCATTCAAAGAGGTCGTCTTTTGATACCGGTCGCATATAATCGAACCATGCGAAGTTTGGTAACTTATGTTTCTCGGGCGGTGTCTGCGTCAGAGGGTATAATGTTCCTACGTTGGCACACATCCATATCTTCTCCATCGTTCTCTTTGGAGTGTAGTATATCTTCATCGTGTCCGTCTCCGTGTAGTTCAGTCCTATGATGGTAGAGTCGGAATCGTCCAACGGATAATATACCAGCCGTACGTTCGAGACGGCCCACGTCTGCTGTATCTTTCCGTCAACGAAATACGCTTGCATGTCTCTTGAGCTAACCTGGTTGAAATGAGTTGAGTCATCCATCATCTCTACCGACAAAGCCTGTGACAATACCTCTGCATATCGTACGGTAGAGTCATTCATGAATACCTTTATCTTCTCGCCGAGAATCTGGTTTCCCTCGTTCCATACCACGGGGTCCTTGTACATTGTTAGACAAGAATCCACAGAGTGATATACCAGTGAGTCGCATACTGCCTGCAAGTCGTTGCGATACGCTCTGACGTGGTAGTAGCAATACATCTCTCTTTGTACGGAGTCGGTATTTATGTTTATTGTGTGGATACGTATCGTGTCACCGTGTACCCATAGCGTGTCTTTCTGTGAATAGTCTATTGCCACAGCACTGTCGGTGGCATATCCGTCGCCTGTCTCTTCCTCGTAATATGCGTAGTTGCTCAGCAGCATATTCTTGTTCAGCGTGTCAACATAGACAACATTACCGAACCCTTCGTTTATACCAGTCTTATCGCTGTGATACAGGCTGTCTGCAGTAATGTTCTTGTCTCCGTTATATACCGTAGAACGTCCGAAGAGTTCTGACATTTCTGTCTTTGTGTTATAGAAACTGTTCTCCGTATGTGTCACGCTATTGTTGGAGTGTATCACCGATGGACCCATTACGTGTGCCACCGATGTCTTATCGTAATAGAACATCGTATCTGTTTCGATGCGCAAACCTTTGTCGTTTGTCAGTATTGCGTTATAGTAGAACTCTGAATGCCTATCATCTGTAAAATGTCGTCCCCAGTCCGCTGTCAGCACGTCTTTGTCCTTTGTCATCTTGATGCCTGCAGCGCCATAAGCGTCAGCGATGCCATACATTCTGTCGTAATCCAGTGTGTCGCAATACAGTTTTGACTTACGGTGAGTCAGTATGACATCCTGCCAGGCATGCGCCATTTCTGCATTGCCGTCATAGAAACCCCTGTCACTGGTCAGCGTCAGGGTGTCTCCCGACCACATCTTCATGTGTCCGTAGGCCTCAAAGGAATTAGTGTTCTCGTAGAAGTAGGCACTGTCGCATGTGAGATGCATGCCCTTATGTATGAAATACACGTTGCCTTTCAGGAATTGTGCATCGGGATGCGAACCATATATGTCATAGTTGAGCAGGTCTGCATGCTGCAGATATACTTTCTTGTCTTCCTTTCGCGTAGCCCTTGGTTTAGGGTTACGCATTTTTTTTCCTTTAGGGCGAACGGAGAATGCCAAGGAAAAACCAAAGAGACACAGAATCACCAGTGTGATGACCCTGTGCCAATTTATCTTGCTATGATTCTTGTATAGCTTCAAAATAATACTTGCTAATATGAAATCTATCTTTCCCACCCTTCGAATTCAAAGTCGCCATTCTTGTAGCGCTCATCCATTCTAACGTAGGTGTTCTTTATCTTTTTCTGTACCCAGTCTTTTATAACCTTCTCACGCTGTCTTTCCAGGACTATATTGCTCAGTATCTGGAAATCCTCGGTTATCGTTGCCTTGTGTCCTTCTGTCTTACTCTTCAGCTTTACTGTTGCAACGACCGTCTTGCCACGGCTGTTAATCATTGTGAAAGGCTTGGATATGTCGCCTACCTTCATTGTGTCAACGGCGCGTGCCACCTCTGTTGGTAAGTCTTTCATCTGGAAGTGTGAGGTACGTCCTTCCTCTGTTATGTTTGACATGAGACCCTTGTTGTTCTTCGTGTCCTTGTCATCAGAGATAAAAGTGGCGCCCTCTTCGAATGGGAATTCGCCCTTGCGCAAGGCATCAACGATAGAGTCCATTCTCTCCGTAGCGGCTGCAATGGCACTTTGTGATACCTTCGGCTTACGAAGGATATGTCGGCAGTTCACCTTGTCGCCGCGACGGTCTATCAACTGTATGATATGGAAACCGAATTCTGACTCTACAATCTTGGAAACCTTCTTTGGATCGGTAAGGTTAAATGCCACCTGTGCGAAACTAGGGTCAAGAATGCTTCTGCCTGTGTATCCTAATTCGCCACCCTGACGTGCAGAACCTTCATCCTCAGAATACAAGCGTGCGAGGGTAGCAAATGACGTTGAACCAGACTGCACACGTTCTGTGTATTCACGCAACTCGTCTTTTACCTTGTTGATATCCTCTATAGGTATCTTTGGCTGAATGGTGATAATCTGTACTTCCACTGTCGCAGGCACGAAAGGAATGCTGTCCTCAGGGAATGTCTTGAAGAATTCGCGTACCTCTGCAGGTGTCACGGCAACATCCTCAACCAACTTCTTACGCATGCGCTGTGCCAGTTCTCGGTTCTTGAAGTCATCATGCATCTCTGCTTTCATCTGTGCGATGGTCTGCTTACGATACTCCTCCAGTTTCTCTCTAGAACCAATCATCTGTGCCCAACCATTTATCTGTTGGTCTATAGCCTGAGATATCTCAGCCTCAGTTACTTCTATACTGTCTATCTCTGCTTGGTTGATGAACAGCTTCTGCACGGCAATCTGTTCAGGTATGCGACATTCTGGATCGCCGTCCCATGTTATGCCGTTTTCTTCTGCCTGCATTCGCATTACCTCCACGTCAGAGCGTAATATAGCCTCATCACCTACGACCCACAATATCTCGTCGATATAGTTTGTCTTCGTGTCGTCAGCAGCCACTGCTGTCAGTGCTGCAAGACAAAGGGTAGTGATGCTACAGAGTATTATTTTCTTTATTCCTATCATATATAATAATATAATGTACGTGCGCGAGAGATGTTGTTATTCATTCTCTTTTACTGTTGCCAGTACTTCTTCGTTTATTTTCACAGGGTAACGTTCTGCAAGTTTCTTCAGCCATTCCTTCTCCAGTACATCCTGGTAGTCGGCAACAACCATTGCTTTCACGTCTGTCATCTCCTCTGGTGCTTTGATAATCTTACCGAAGGTAGCTGTGTTAGGGAAGTCCTTTATCTCCTTCACCTTTGCGTCTGCAATCTTGAACTCGTTCTTATCCACCAGTCCGTTGTCGCCTTTTTTGAAAACACCCTTCTCTACACGTATGCGTAGAACGGAGTCATTATTGAATGTGGTGCGAAGAATCTTTACCCATTCGCTGAATTTCTTACCCTTGACGCTCTTTATCACAGCGTCAATGTCCTTGATGTCGCGAGTGTGGTAAGCGATACCTTTGAAACGAGGCTCGTCCCATGCGTATTTCTTCTTGTTAGCCTTAAAGAACTTCTCCTGTCCTTCGGTGTCCTTGCTTGCCTTCTCCCATACCTCGCGGTTGCATACCTCGTAGAGTAAAAGACCGTCGTGATATTCCTTGATGAGATACTTCATGTTCTCGTCAATGGCAGAGATAGAGTCAGCACGCTCATCCATTACCTGTTGCTCGCTGATGCCCTTTGTCTTAGCAATATCCTTCAGACGGTTCTTTGCAATAGCCTCGCGGATGTTACGCTTTTCGATGAATTGATAAATCTCGTTTCGCAGCGAGTCGTATGGCTCCATCTCCTTATGGCCGCCCATCTTAATGATGTGGTAGCCCACTTCAGAAAGAACAGGCTTGCTTATCTCGTTGTCTTTCAACTGGAAGGTAGCATCTTCAAAGTTCTTCAGTGTCTGTCCTCTTGAAATCCAACCAATGTCACCGCCGCGCTGTGCGCTGCCAGGATCCTGACTCTTTGCCTTTGCTAGCTCAGCGAAGTCTGCGCCTTTTGTCAATGCCTGATAGATGGAATCCGCCAGTTGTTCTGCGGCATTCTTATCTGCCTCGTCAGCATCCTGCATCACACGGATAAGGATATGATGTGGGTTCACCAGTCCGTCAGGTCCTATGCGCTGCTTGGTATTGTTGTATATGTTCTGCGCCTCCTGCTCTACGTCTGCGTCGTTGATGAGGGTTGGCTGTATCTGCTGATCGCGATACTGGCGGAACTCCTTCTGGTATGACACCATCGTATCAAGGTGAGCATCCAGTGCTGCTTCCACCTTGCGCTTGTAGTTCACGAAAAGCTCTACATACTCCTTGACCGTCTTATGGTCAATGACGTCTTCGCCATTGTTCTTCTTGTATGAATAGACAAATTCAGAACGTGGCACAGGCTTGCCGTTGATAGTCATGATGACAGGATCGCTTTCCTGCGCCATGGCACAGGAAGCGATACCTGACAGTATTGCAACAAATAATTTCTTCATTATTACTTTTTCCTTATTACTTATTCTTTTGCCATTAGCAAAGGACAAAAGAAATTACTGTGGACGGCTGTAGTTAGGAGCCTCGCTGGTGATGATGACCTCGTGAGGATGGCTCTCGAGCATACCTGCGTTAGTAATACGTGTGAACTTGGCGTCGTGCAGCTTCACGATGTTGTCGGCACCACAGTAACCCATACCTGCACGCAGACCACCTACGAGCTGGAAGATAACCTCCTGAACAGTTCCCTTGTAAGGTACACGGCCAGCGATACCTTCTGGCACGAGTTTCTTTGTTTCCTTCACGCCACCCTGGAAGTAACGGTCAGCAGAACCCTTCTCCATAGCCTCGAGAGAGCCCATGCCACGGTAAGACTTGAACTTACGTCCGTTGTAAAGGATAGTGTCACCAGGAGCCTCTTCAGTACCAGCAACGAGAGAACCTACCATTACTGCGTATCCGCCAGCAGCGAGTGCCTTTACGATATCACCAGAGTAACGCAGACCGCCGTCGGCGATGAGAGGTACTCCAGTGCCTTCAAGTGCCTTTGCTACCTCATATACAGCAGAAAGCTGTGGCACGCCAACACCCGCAACGACACGTGTAGTACAGATAGAACCAGGTCCGATGCCTACCTTTACGGCATCAGCACCAGCCTCTACGAGCATCTTTGCAGCGTCGCCGGTAGCGATGTTACCTACTACGATGTCAACATCAGGGAATGCAGCCTTTGCCTCGCGCACCTTGTCGATAACGCCCTTTGAGTGACCATGTGCTGTATCGATGATGATAGCGTCAACGCCAGCGTTTACGAGAGCCTCCATGCGCTGGAATGTATCAGCGGTAACGCCAACGCCAGCAGCTACGCGCAGACGACCCTTTGCGTCCTTACAAGCCATTGGCTTATCCTTTGCCTTTGTGATGTCCTTGTATGTGATAAGACCGAGGAGGTGGTTCTCGTCATCAACAACAGGAAGCTTCTCAATCTTGTGCTCAAGGAGAATCTTGCTTGCAGCCTCAAGGTCTGTCTTCTGATGTGTGACGATAAGGTTCTCGCTTGTCATAACCTCGTCGATGAGACGGCTACCGTCAGTCTGGAAACGAAGGTCGCGGTTTGTAACGATACCAACGAGCTTGTTCTCGCGGTCAACGACAGGAATACCACCGATATGATATTCAGCCATCATGTCCAGAGCGTCCTGTACGGTCTTGCCGCGCTTGATTGTTACAGGGTCATATATCATACCGTTCTCAGCACGCTTAACGATAGCTACCTGACGAGCCTGTTCTTCGATAGACATATTCTTGTGTATAACACCGATGCCGCCCTCGCGAGCTATTGCGATAGCCATAGGAGCCTCTGTTACGGTGTCCATAGCGGCTGTAACGAACGGAATTTTCAGATCGATGTTACGAGAGAACTTTGTCTCGAGTGATACCTCGCGTGGAAGAACCTCTGAGTATGCTGGGATGAGCAATACGTCGTCGAAGGTGATACCTTCCATCACTACCTTGTCTTCAATGAATGATGCCATAGTGTTATATTTTACTTTTTTCGTTTTTGTATAATTGGTGCAAAATTACAAAAAAAAAATGAGATAACGTTATACGTACACCTTTTTTATTATGTTATTAAAGCAATTTAACCATTTTCGCGCTGTGTCGTATTGTGGGTGTCAGAATAAATTAGTACTTTTGCACGGATTTATGAAATAAAAGTACAATATATGATATTTCCTTTCAATTATCTCCAGATATTCGGTGCATATCTCGTCCTGATGTGGCGCAGCATAGCCGTTCCGGACCGTTGGCGTATGTTTTTCAAGCAATATGTCAAGGAGATGTCTCAGCTTGGAGTTGACTCTATCGGCATCGTGCTGCTCATCTCGTTCTTTATCGGTGCGGTTATCTGCATACAGATAAAGCTTAACATACAATCTCCTTGGATGCCGCGATGGGTGAGCGGTTACACCACGCGTGAGATAATGCTTCTCGAGTTCTCTTCGTCTATCATGTGTCTCATCCTCGCCGGTAAGGTGGGCAGTAACATAGCGTCGGAACTTGGTACCATGCGTGTGACGCAGCAGATTGACGCCCTTGACATCATGGGCGTGAACTCTGCCAATTACCTCATACTGCCAAAGATTCTCGGACTTATGACCTTGATGCCATGCCTGGTGGTATTCTCCGATTGTATGGGTATCATTGGCGCCTATGCTACGGCGTATGTTGGTGGCATCATCGCTCCAGACGACCTCACTACTGGACTTCAACACTCCTTTAAGGCGTGGTTTGTGTGGATGTCCATCATTAAGAGCATTGCCTTTGCCTTTATCATTGCCAGCGTCTCTTCCTATTGCGGATATACCGTTGACGGAGGTTCTGTGGAGGTAGGTAAGGCAAGTACCTCTGCGGTTGTAAACAGTAGCATTATTATTCTCTTTGCTGATGTGTTCCTGACGCAACTATTGAGCTGATAAGTTATGATAGAAATAAAACATCTATATAAATCCTTTGACGGTAAGGATGTCCTGATAGACATCAATACCGTCTTTGAGGATGGTAAGACAAATCTTATCATCGGACAGTCAGGCTCTGGCAAGACGGTGCTGATGAAGAACGTTGTGGGACTCTTTGTGCCAACGAGTGGAGAGATACTCTACGATGGTCGTGACTTCGTTAAGATGACGAAGGATGAGAAAGTGCGGATGCGCCGCGAGATGGGTATGATATTCCAGTCGGCGGCGCTCTTTGACTCCTTGTCGGTACTTGAGAATGTGATGTTCCCGTTGGATATGTTCTCAAACATGACGCTTCGCGAAAGAACCCGACGTGCGCAAGAGTGTCTTGAGCGCGTAAACCTCTCGGGGGCAGAGATGAAATATCCAGGCGAGATAAGCGGCGGTATGCAGAAACGAGTAGCTATAGCACGTGCCATAGCACTGAATCCGAAGTATCTCTTCTGTGACGAGCCTAACTCCGGACTCGATCCGAAGACAAGTCTTGTCATCGATGAACTGCTTCATGGCATAACGCAAGAATTTGGCATCACCACCATCATCAATACCCACGACATGAACTCCGTAATGGGTATCGGCGACAATATCGTCATCATCTGCAAAGGACGCAAAGAGTGACAGGGTGACAAGACGATGGTGATGTCAGCAACGAACGAAAATCTCAACGAACTTGTTTTCGCGTCAGAGCTCTTCCGAAAGGTGAAAGCAGTCGAAAATAGTGACAAAAACGTATAAGAAGCAATTATTTTGCAATAAAATGTAATTTTTTCTTGAATTTATTTGCACAGTTCAATAAAAAGCATTACCTTTGCACTCGCTTTCAAGAAAGAAGTCTTC
>JAGHTW010000115.1 GCA_018065145.1 Candidatus Prevotella equi | reverse complement strand
TATTGCTTGCGCTGATGGTGCAGGCGCAGACGGCGCGTGAGGATTTCAAACGCAATATTGATCTTGCGGGTGATAACTATACCGCTTATCAGGGTCCGCAGAAGGGCCTGACGAAGGCGCCGAAGGGCTATGAGCCTTGCTACATAAGCCATTATGGTCGCCATGGTTCCCGTTGGCTGATAGGCAAGAATGCTTATGATCGTCCGGTGCAGGTGCTCTCTGATGCCGAGAAGGATGGTATGCTGACGGAGCGTGGCAAGATGCTGTTGGTGCAACTCAAGGAGGTTCAACAGGCTGTTCAGGGACGCTTGGAGGAACTGACGCAGCTGGGAGCAGAGCAGCACCAGGGTATTGCGCAGCGTATGTTCGACCGCTTCCCTACTCTCTTCACGGGAAATGTGCACGTGGATGCCAAGAGCAGCATAGTGATACGTTGTATCCTCTCCATGTCCAACGAGGTGATGGAGCTGAAGGCGAAGAATCCGAAGCTTGACATTAGCATGGATGCGTCGGCAGGCGACATGAAGTATATCATCATGGAAGACAAGGAGCTGAACCGTCAGAAGATGCCAAAGGGTTCGGAGGCTGAAAAGGCATGGAATGCTTTCCGCGATAAGCATTACAATCCGCAGCGAGTGCTGAACAGCATCTTCTCTTCCGAGGACTACTGGCGCAAGAACATCAAGGATCCTTACTATTTTGTTGTTGACCACCTGTGGAAGATATGCGTTTCGATGCAGGGAACGGAGCTTCGTCACACCATGTCGCTCTACGATCTCTTCACCGAGGACGAGTTGTATAACATTTGGCTGTGCCGCAATGCCAACTGGTACATCACCTACGGTCCATCACCTCTCAACGGCGGTACGCAGATATATGCGCAGCGTAACCTTATAAAGAAGATGATAGAGGAGGCTGATGCTGCCCTCACACAGAAGGCTGACGGTGGCAAGCGTCTGACGGCGAACCTTCGTTTCGGTCACGAGGTGGTGGTGATGCCAACGGTATGTTTCCTTAACCTCAACGGCTACGGCAAGCAGTACGATAGTCTTGACGAGGTGGAGGCAAACGAATGGTATGACTATCGTATCTTCCCTATGGGCTCAAACATTCAGTTTATCTTCTACAAGGGAAAGAAAGCATCGGATGACACTCTCGTACAGATATTGCTCAACGAGGACGAGGCAACGATTCCTGACCTGCAGCCTGTCACCGGTTGCTTCTATAAATGGCAGGACATAAGGAAATACTGCCTTGACAAATTGAGAGTGAAGAGTGAAGAGTGAAGAATGAAAAATTGTGATTACGTTCTGCGGGTTCAGAGGTAATCACAATTTTTACTTTTTAATTCTTACTTTTTACTTTTTCATTTTACTTTTACTCAACGGCTTCGCCGATGAGTGTTGCTGATGTGCTGCTGGTGATGCGGACCTTTACGAATTCGCCGATGTGGTGATTGCCTTTGTCGAACACCACCATCTTGTTCTGTTCCGTACGGCCGCAGAGCTGTTCGCGACTACGCTTGCTGTAGTTCTCCACCAACACCACAAACTCCTTGCCCTCATCCTGCTTATAGTTCTCGGCAGAGAGTTCCGTCTGCAGTTGTATCATCTCGTTCAGGCGGCGTATCTTCTCCTCCTCCGGCACATTGTCCGGTAGGTTCTTCGATGCATAAGTGCCAGGGCGCTCAGAGTATTTGAACATAAAGGCAGAGGCATAACCCACCTCACGCATGAGCGATAGCGAAAGCTGATGATCCTCCTCCGTCTCAGAGTGGTAACCCACGAATATATCCGTCGTGATGGCACAGTCAGGAATGATGCGCTTGATGGCATTGACACGCTCCATGTACCACTCACGGGTATATTTACGGTTCATCAGGTGCAGTATGCGGTCCGAACCCGACTGCACAGGCAGGTGAATATGCTTGCACACGTTAGGATACTTCTCAATGACATACAGCGTCTCGTCGCTCATGTCCTTCGGGTGCGACGTAGTGAAGCGCACACGCATCTGCGGTACCGCCTCAGCCACGAGTGACAACAGTTGCGGGAACGAAGTATCATTGGCTCTATACGAGTTCACGTTCTGTCCCAGCAGCGTCACCTCCTTGTATCCACGTGCCTCCAGGTCCTTACACTCCTTCAGTATCGACTCCACGTCACGACTTCTCTCGCGACCTCTTGTATAAGGCACGATGCAGTAGTGGCAGAAGTTGTTACAACCACGCATGATGCTCACAAAACCTGATATATGCATGCCATGCGCACGCTGTGGCATCACGTCGCGGTATGTCTCCGTCAGTGACAGGTTCGTATCAATGGCATTGCCGCCCAACTCGCACTGCGCTATAAGGTCGGGCAATGCGAGATAAGAGTCAGGACCGGCTACGAGGTTAGCGTGATTATCGTTTATCAGCACCTCCTTGACGCGCTCTGCCATACAGCCCAGCACTCCAAGGATACGCTTGCTGTCGCGCTTTACGTTCTCGCGGTGCAACGTCTCCAGACGGTTGAATATCTTGTTCTCCGCATTCTCTCTGACGGAGCAGGTATTGAGGAATACGGCATCAGCCTCGTCAGCGCTCTCGCACAGTTCGTAGCCAGCCATCTGCATGATGCTTGCCACAACCTCAGAGTCCGCCACGTTCATCTGGCAACCGTAAGTCTCTATGAATAGTTTCTTCATTATCGTTTTTTTTGTTTTTTATTCAAGTTGCCTGACGGCAAGAAATATAATGCTCTACGAGCGGAAATATAAAACCCTACGGGGAAATATTATAAAGCAGAAATATTTCCAAATAATAAGATTTCAAGCGTAAGCAAGAAGATTTCTCGCGAAGCGACAAAAATAAAATTTTCTTACTTCTTCTGTTCGAACAAGCGTTTCTTCTCCTCCTCCGTCAGCGACTCATAGCCTGAACGGCGTATCTTGTCGAGAATCTTATCTATGTCCGCCTCTTTCTTCTTCTGCTGAGCATTATAATCCCAGTCGTTGGAATTCTTGTACGACTTGTTATACTTGCCATATTTAAGGTCATCGTTGTCCTTATCCCTGCCATCCAGATGCAGCCAGCGGCGTATCTTGCCCAGTATCGTCTTCGCCTTACTCTCCTTTATCTCATAGCCGTCCCAACCGTTGAACGACGACGAAGTGCGGCGCCACATCTTTATCATGATATAACCGAAGAGCATACCACCCAGATGCGCTATGTGAGCCACGCCATCGCCTCGCTGTGAAGAAGCGAGGAAAAGCTCTATCGCCGCATAACCGATGACAAACCACTTCGCCTTGATAGGGAACGGCAACGGGAAGATGAACATCCTCTCCTCAGGATAAGACATGCCGAAGGCAAGGAGAATGCCGTAGATACTACCCGACGCTCCCACCGTCGTGAATACATTCAGCGCCATGCGGTTACCATAATCCAGATTGAGCATATCACCGATGGTAGCGCCCTGGTCTGCTATCACGCTATAGAAATGAAGGAACTGCGACAACTCCTGACAGAGCGCAGCACCGAGTCCGCAGACTATATAATATATAAGGTAACGCTTCTCGCCAAACGTTCTTTCTATCACGCCACCAAACATCCACAGCGCAAACATGTTGAAGAAGAGGTGTGTGAACCCGCCATGCATGAACATATACGTTATAACCTGATACAGGCGGAAATCAGTAGCCTGGAAATAATGAAGGCCGAAAATATTGTTGAGGTCTATGCCCCTACCCTCAAACACCACGCACGCAAGAAAACACAGCACGTTGATGATAAGAAGGTTCTTTGTTATCGTTGGAATTTGTCGCATATACTATTGTTTTACGATGCAAAAGTACTAAAAAACAAGGACAAAACGTTCAAAAGGCATGAAAATACTACATTTTTTAAGACTTTTCGCATTTTTTTTCTTTAATTTGTTTGGTAAATCAAAGTAAAACACTAACTTTGTAGCGGAAAAATAAGAAAAAGATTAAACAATTAACACAATTTTAATTACATCTATTATGAACAAGACAGAACTTGTAAAGAAGATTGCTGAGAAGGCAGGTCTCTCTCAGGCAGACAGCAAGAAGGCACTTGAGGCTACTCTCGAGTCAGTAAAGGAAGCTCTCGCAGCTAACGAGTCAGTATCACTCATCGGCTTCGGTACATTCAGCGCAACAGAGCGTCCAGCACGTCAGGGTAAGAACCCACGCACAGGTGAGGTTATCCAGATCGCTGCTAAGAAGGTTGCTAAGTTCAAGGCTGGTGCAGGTCTCATCTAATCCAACCCTTCGAATAAAAAAAACATCCCCGCTATCCAAACGGATAACGGGGATTTTTCTATGTATTATATGTGCCGCTGTAATCGTATAACTTTTACACTGTAATCGTGCAACTTTTACAAGGTAATCGTAATGCTTTTACACAGTAATCGTGCAACGATTAGAAGGTAATCGTTGCACGATTGCAATAGGGGTATAATCTTATCCCGAATTATTAATTATTCATTTTT